>CAMLQP010000319.1 GCA_946482115.1 uncultured Comamonadaceae bacterium | reverse complement strand
CTTCCTGCTGTACTTCACGGCGCCCGCGCTGGCGGTGCTGGTCAAGTTCGAGGTGCTCAACGTCCTGGTGGGCACACCGTTCAACAACCTGCCGGAATGGATAGCGGCGTGGAACCGCGTCGACCCGGGCCTGCTGTCCGTGACCGACGTGAACAAGGACGGCATCCTGCAGCTCAACGAGATGAGCATCGGCGGCGACATCATCGTGCTGGCCACCCCGGCTATTGGTGGACTGCCGTACGTCATCTCGGGCTTGGTGGCGGCCGGCGGCCTGGCTGCGGCGCTGTCCACCGCCGACGGCCTGCTGCTGACCATCGCCAACGCGCTGTCGCACGACCTGTACTACAAGATGATCGACCCCAACGCCTCGACGGCCCGCCGCGTCACCATCTCGAAGACGCTGCTGCTGATCGTGGCCCTGGCCGCTGCCTACGTGGCGGCCCAGAAGCCGGCCGACATCCTGTTCCTGGTCTCCGCGGCCTTCTCGTTCGCGGCGGCGGCGTTCTTCCCGGCCCTGGTGCTCGGCATCTTCTGGAAGCGCGCCACCGGCATCGCCGCCTCGCTGGGCATCGTGGCTGGCCTGGGCATCACCCTGTACTACATGGTGACCACCCAGCCCTGGATGCGTGGCGTCTTCGGCGTCACCTCGCCGATCGAACTGTGGTGGGGCATCCAGCCCATCTCGGCCGGCCTGTTCGGCGTGCCGGTGGGTTTTGCAGTGATCATCCTGGTCAGTCTGGTCACCCCGGCGCCGTCCAAGAAGATCCAGGAACTGGTCGAGCACGTGCGTTACCCGCACCTGCGCGGCGACATCAACACCCAGGCGACCTGAACCTTTTCCATGATGCGGGAGCCCGGCAACGGGCCCCCGATTCCAGCCCGGCCCCAGTGCCGGGCTTTTTTGTTAGAATAGCGGGCTTTTCCCCTTGCCACACCCCGTCCGACGCCGGGGGTGGCTGCAACCCGGGCCGCCACCTTTGCACCGCGGCCCCATCCAAAAGGAGTATCCATGCGTCATTACGAGATCGTTCTGCTGATCCACCCGGATCAGAGCGAGCAGGTTCCGGCCATGCTGGAGCGTTACAAGGGCATGATCACCAACGGTGGCGGCCAGATCCACCGTGTTGAAGACTGGGGCCGCCGCCAGCTGGCTTACCAGATCAACAAGCTGTCCAAAGCTCACTACCTGTGTGTGAACATCGAGGCCGATCAGGCCGTGATGGCCGAGCTGGAGCACGCCTTCAAGTTCAACGACGCCGTGCTGCGTCACCTGACCGTGCAGAAGAAGAAAGCCGAAACCGCTCCTTCTTCCATGATGAAGGCCGTCGAGCGCGAAGAAGCTCGCAAGGCTCAGCAGCAGGAGGCCTCGGCGTAATTGCTGCAGGTGTCAAGGTCGGTTGAACCATGAACCGGCTGGTGATGCACGCAACGTTGGCCCACACGGCCGCCTTGCGCTACACCCCCGCCGGCATACCCGCCCTGGACCTGACGCTCGCACACGAGTCCGAGCAGCAGGAAATGGGGCAGACCCGCAGGGTCAACCTGGAACTGAGGGCCGTGGCCTTCGGTGCACAGGCAGAAACCCTGGCGCGCCAGCCCTTGGGCAGCGTGTTCGGGTTCGAAGGGTTCCTGACCAACACCCGCAACGGCAAAGGCGTCGTGTTTCACATCCAAGATTTCAAACAGACTTAAGGAAGCACCATCATGGCTGCACCCAAGCGTTTCAACAAAGACAAGCGCCCCAAGCGCAACACCCAGTCGCTGCTCTTCAAGCGCAAGCGCTTCTGCCGCTTCACCGTCGCCAAGGTCGAAGAAGTGGACTACAAGGACATCGACGTCCTGCGCGACTTCATCTCTGAAAACGGCAAGATCATTCCCGCGCGCCTGACTGGCACCCGCGCGATCTACCAGCGTCAGGTCACCACCGCCATCAAGCGCGCGCGCTTCCTGGCCATGCTGCCCTACAGCGATCAGCACCGCGTCTGATCGAGGAGCCCGACATGCAAGTGATTCTTCTCGAAAAAGTCCACAACCTCGGCGCCCTCGGTGATGTCGTCAAGGTGAAAGACGGTTACGCCCGCAACTTCCTGATCCCCACGGGCCAGGCCCGCCGCGCCACCAAGGACGCCCTGGAGGCTTTCGAAGCCCGCCGCGCCGAACTGGAAAAGGCCGCCGCCGCCAAGCTGGCCGATGCCCAGGCCCTGGGTGAGAAGCTGGCTGCCAGCAACCTCAAGCTCACGCAGAAGGCCGGTGTTGACGGTCGCCTTTTCGGCTCCGTCACCAACCACGACGTGACCGACGAACTGCACAAGCTTGGCTTCAAGGATGTGGTCAAGTCGCAGGTGCGCATGCCCAACGGCCCGCTCAAGGTGGTTGGCGACTACACCGTGCAGGTCAACCTGCACACCGACGTCACGGTCGACGTGGCGGTCTCGGTGCTGGGCGAAACCGCCTGATACCCGCAAGCCGTCCGGCTTGCCGAAAGCCGCTGTCTTCGGGCAGCGGCTTTTTCTTTGCACCACGCGTACACCGCATTCCCACCTGTTTTCCACAGGGTTGTCCCATGACGCGGACTACCCAGGGGCGTACCATGCCCCTTTGACCTGACGCTGCATGTCCACCGCCTTCTCCAGCCCCTTCCCTGACCTCGGCAGCGGCCTCGACGACACCGGCGACCGGCAGGTCGCCCAGCTCCGCGTTCCCCCCCATTCCATCGAAGCCGAGTCCAGCGTGCTGGGTGGGCTCTTGCTGGACAACGGTGCGTGGGACCGCGTGGCCGATCTGCTCAACGACTCGGACTTCTATCGCTACGAGCACCGCCTGACCTACTCGGCCATTGCCGCGCTGGTCAATGCCTCGAAGCCTGCCGACGTGGTGACGGTGTTCGAGCACCTGCAAAACCTCGGCAAGGCCGAGGAGGTGGGTGGTCTCGCCTACCTGAACTCGTTGGCTCAGTACGTGCCCAGCGCAGCCAACATCCGCCGCTACGCCGAGATCGTGCGCGAGCGCGCCGTGCTGCGCAAACTCGTGGCTGCCAGCGACGAGATATCCACCTCCGCCTTCAACCCGCAGGGCAAGCCGGTGGCCAAGATCCTCGACGAGGCCGAGCAGAAGATCTTCAAGATCGGCGAGGAAGGCTCGCGCATGAAGGAGGGCTTCCAGTCGATGGACCGGCTGGTGGTCGACCTGCTGGACCGCGTGCAGGAGATGGCTGACAACCCGCAGGACGTGACGGGTGTTCCCACCGGCTTTATCGACCTCGATCGCATGACGGCGGGTTTGCAGGGGGGCGACCTGATCGTGCTGGCGGCGCGCCCGTCGATGGGGAAAACCGCCTTCGCGATCAACATCGCCGAGCACGTGGCGCTCAACGAAGGCCTGCCCGTGGCCGTGTTCTCCATGGAAATGGG
>CAMLQP010000318.1 GCA_946482115.1 uncultured Comamonadaceae bacterium | reverse complement strand
GTGATCAAGCAGATGCGGCTGCGCATCGAGCAGGAGCAGGCCGAGTTCGATGCCAGCGGCGCGCGCATCCAGGCGGTGCGCTCGGTTCACATGAAGGAGCTCAGGGCCGCGATGGCACTGCTGGGCAGCGGTGTGCTCAAGGCCGAGGTGGCACAGTTCGGCCAGGCGCTGACGCAGCCCGGCATCAAGCTGGGCCTGCGCAAGACCTATGCCGAGTGTTTCGACCGCCTGCGCGCCATCCTGACCCAGGCCCAGGCGGCCGGGGAGGCGATACACGGCATGCTCGCGGGCAGCTTCAAGTCGCTCAATGCCGAGTTCGGTTTCACGCTGCAGATACCCGATGCGCCCGATCTCCGGCGCCATGCCGAGGACCTGACGCTGATCGAGCGCAACCACCTGCAGTACCTGGGGCTGAGCAACGTGCTCAAGCTGGCGCAGCCCGAGTTCACCGAGCGGCTGGCGCGGGCGCTGTTCTCGCGCCTGCGCGGCGTGTTCGACGCCGCGCTGGGCGACCTGGAGCAGTGGAACAAGTCGGCCGCTGCGCAGCTGGACGGCCAGTTGCGCGAGCGCCGACGCAACTTCGCCCGCCGCATCGAGGCGGTGGGCCGCATCCAGCAGGCGGCCGGCGGCCTGGACGAGCGCATCCAGGAGCTGCAGGCGGCGCAGGCCGAGCTGGGGGCCGCCGAGGCTCGTCTGGACGACCTGTGCGCGCAGCTGCTGGCCGCGCCCGAACCCGAAGCCGCCTGATGACGAGCGGCAACCTGTTCCAGCGCGTGGTGCGCTGGCAGCGCCAGCATGGGCGCCAGAACCTGCCATGGCAGGGTACGCACGACCCCTACCGCGTCTGGCTCTCCGAGGTCATGCTGCAGCAGACCCAGGTGGCCACGGTGCTTGACTATTACCCGCGTTTCCTCGCGCGTTTTCCTGACGTGGGCACGCTGGCCGCCGCGCCGCTGGACGACGTGCTGGCGCTGTGGAGCGGCCTGGGCTACTACAGCCGCGCGCGCAACCTGCACCGCTGTGCGCAGGCGGTGGCCGAGCGGCATGGCGGCCGTTTTCCCGCCACCGCCGCCGAACTGACCGAGCTGCCGGGCATCGGCCCGTCCACGGCGGCGGCGATCGCCGCCTTCTGCTTCGGCGAGCGCGTCTCCATCCTCGACGGCAACGTCAAACGCGTGCTGTCACGGGTGCTGGCCTTTGAGGGCGACCTGGCCTCGGCGCGCGAGCTGCGCGCGCTCTGGGACCAGGTGCAGGCCCTGGTGGCCGGCGACGCCAGCCACGCCGACATGGTGGCCTGGACCCAGGGTCTGATGGACCTGGGGGCGGGCCTGTGCGCGCGCCGCCGTCCCGACTGCGAGGCCTGCCCGCTGGCGCCCGACTGCCTGGCCCACCTGCAGGGCCGTGTGGTGGACTTCCCCCGCCGCACGCGCAAGCTGGTGCGGCGGCACGAAAGCTGGTTCCTGCTGGCGCTGTGGCGGCCCGACGGCGCGGTGGCACTGGTGCAGCGGCCCGCGCGGGGCATCTGGGCCGGGCTGTTCGCGCCGCCGGTGTTCGCCACTGAGGCCGATCTGCTCGCCGCCCTGCGCGAGGCGGGGGTTCATCGCCCGGTGATCGACTGGCCGCCCGCGCGGGGCCATGCGCTGACCCACCGCGAGCTGACGCTGCACCTGGCCAGCGTGCGGGTGGACGCGTTGGCCGGGTGGCCGGACGCCCGCTGGGCATTGCCGGCCGAGTGGGCTGGCATGGGCCTGCCGGCGCCGGTGCGCAGCTGGCTCAACGAGCTTTCGGGGGCGTGACCGCTTCCCAGTGGTCGAGCTCGCGGTGGCGCAGCTTGACCGTCCAGGTGCCGGCGAACTCGCGCGCGAGCCGTTCCACCAGGTAGACCGAGCGGTGCTGGCCGCCGGTGCAGCCGATGGCCACGGTGACGTAGCTGCGGTGGTCGGCCTGCAGCGAAGGCAGCCAGCGGCGCAGGAAATCGCCGATGTGGCGCTGCATTTCCGTCACGTCCGCCTGCTGGCGCAGGAAGTCCGCCACCGGCTCGTCGCGTCCGGTCAGCGGGCGTAGCGTGGCCTCGTAGTGCGGGTTGGGCAGCATGCGCACGTCGAACATGTAGTCGGCGTCCATGGGCACGCCACGCTTGAACGCGAACGATTCGAACACCAGCGTGAGCGGCGCGGGCGCCACGCTCAGCAGGCCGCGCACCTGGTGGCGCAGCTGGGCCGAGCGCAACGGGCTGGTGTCCAGCACCAGGGCCAGGTCGCGCAGTTCGCCCAGCAGCTCGCGTTCGAGCTCGATGGCTTCCACCAGCGCCCGTTGCTGGTCGGCGGCGGGCGAGAGCGACAGCGGATGCAGGCGGCGGGTTTCGGAAAAGCGCCGCACCAGGGTGTCGGTCGTGGCGTCGAGGAACACCGTGGTCAGTGCCAGGCCTTCGGTGCGCAGCTGCCGCAGCGCGGCGGGCAGTGCCGGCAGCGACGAGGCGCTGCGCACGTCCATGGCGATGGCGACGCGCTCGGCGTTGTGCTGACGTTCCACCGCCACGAAGTCGCGCAGCAGCTCGGGCGGCAGGTTGTCCACGCAGTAGAAGCCGGCGTCCTCCAGCGCGTGCAGCGCCACCGACTTGCCGGAGCCGGACATGCCCGTGATGACGACGAGTTGCATGACGCGGCCCGGGTTCAGACGGCGCCGGCCAGCATCTCGCGCGCATGGGCGAGCGAGGCGTCGGACTGCTGGTTGCCGCCCAGCATGCGGGCGAGTTCGGTGACGCGTTCGGCGGCGGGCAGCAGGCGCACGTCGCTGCGGGTGTCCTTGCCGTTGCTGGACTTGCTGACCTGCAGGTGGTGATCGGCGCTGGCGGCCACCTGGGGCAGGTGGGTCACGGCCAGCACCTGGCGGTCGCGTCCCAGCTGCTTCATCAGCCGGCCCACGGTCTGCGCCACCGCGCCGCCGACGCCGGAGTCCACCTCGTCGAAGATCAGCGTGGGTGCCTCGCCCAGCGCGCTGGTGGTGACCGAGATGGCCAGCGCGATGCGCGAGAGCTCGCCGCCCGAGGCCACCTTGCCCACCGGGCGCGGCGTGCTGCCGGGGTGGCCGGCGACCAGGAATTCGACCTGCTCCAGGCCATGTGACTGTGGCGTGTCCAGCGGCGTGAGCCGCACCTCGAAGCGGCCGCCCTGCATGCCCAGGCCCTGCATCGCCTCGGTGATGGCGGCGGACAGGCGCTTGGCTGCCTGCCCGCGCTGGCGGCCCAGCGCCTGCGCGGCTTTCAGGAAGGCGGCTTCGTGCGCCGTGGCCTGCTGCTGCAGGGCCTGCAGGTCGCCCGCGGCGTCGATGGCGGCCAGCTGGGTTTTCCACTGGGCAAGGCGCTGGGGCAGTTCCTCGGGCGTGCAACGGTAGCGCCGCGCCAGCGACAGCCACAG
>CAMLQP010000317.1 GCA_946482115.1 uncultured Comamonadaceae bacterium | reverse complement strand
CCCGCTGGGCGCCGGCCACGTCATCAAGGGCTGGGACGAAGGCGTGCAGGGCATGGCCGTGGGCGGCACGCGCCGCCTGGTCATCCCGCCGCAGCTGGGCTACGGCGCGCGCGGCGCGGGTGGGGTCATTCCGCCCAACGCCACGCTGCTGTTCGAGGTCGAGCTGCTGGCGGTCTGACACTGTTGCGGCACCGCTTTCGCTGAACCGACAACAACAACGGAGACACCCATGAACCGATTGCATCGGTGGGCCGTGGGCGTGGCGCTGGCCGCGCCGGCCCTGGCCTTTGCCGCCGACATCGACGGCGCCAGCCTTTCGCCCCTGTGGGGCATCCCATTCGCCGGCATCCTGCTGTCCATCGCGCTGATGCCGCTGCTGGCACCGATGTTCTGGCACCACCACTTCGGCAAGATCGCCGCTGCCTGGGCGCTGGCCTTCCTGCTGCCGTTTGCGGCGGTGTACGGTCCGGGGGCGGCGGCTTCGGGCCTGGTGCATGCGCTTTTGGCCGAGTACATCCCGTTCGTGATACTGCTCACCGCGCTGTTCACGGTGTCGGGCGGCATTTACATCCGGGGCAACCTGCACGGCAGCCCGGGGCTCAACACCGCCATCCTGGCCATAGGTGCGGTGCTGGCCAGCTTCATGGGCACCACCGGCGCCTCCATGCTGCTGATCCGCCCGCTGCTGCGCGCCAACGACAACCGCCAGCACAAGGCCCATGTGGTGGTGTTCTTCATCTTCATCGTCTCCAACGTGGGCGGCTCGCTCACACCGCTGGGGGACCCGCCGCTGTTCCTCGGTTTCCTCAAGGGCGTCGACTTCTTCTGGACGGCGGCCCACATCTTTCCCGAGACGCTGTTCATGCTGGGCGCGCTGCTGGCCATCTTCTATGTGCTGGACGGCTGGTTCTACCGCCAGTCCGGCGAGGTGGCGCGCACCGATCCGACGCCCGACACCCGCGGCATCGGCTTCGACGGCACGGTCAACTTCTGGCTGCTGGGCGCCGTGGTGGGACTGGTGCTGCTGAGCGGCTTCTGGAAGTCGTCCGTGGTGTTCAATGTCTATGGCACCGATGTCGGCCTGCCCGGGGTGGTGCGCGACATCGGCCTGATCGGGGTCACGCTGCTGTCGCTCAAGCTCACGCCCGCCCAGGCCCACCTGGACAACCAGTTCAACTGGGCACCCATGCAGGAGGTGGCCAAGCTGTTCGCCGGCATCTTCCTGACCATCATCCCGGTGATCGCCATGCTCAAGGCGGGCACCGACGGCCCGTTCGCGGCCGTTGTCTCCGCCGTCACCCGCCCCGATGGTTCGCCCGACCCGGCGGCGTATTTCTGGGCCACCGGCGTCCTGAGCTCCTTCCTCGACAACGCGCCCACCTACCTGGTGTTCTTCAACACCGCCGGCGGCGACCCGCAGGTGCTGATGACGGCCGGGGCCCACACACTGGCCGCCATCTCGGCCGGCGCGGTGTTCATGGGCGCCAACACCTACATTGGCAACGCCCCCAACCTCATGGTCAAGGCCATTGCCGAGGACCGTGGCGTGGCCATGCCCAGCTTCTTCGGCTACATGCTGTGGTCGGTGGGCATCCTGGTGCCGCTGTTCGTCGTTGTCACCTTCATCTGGTTCCGATAGGACGCCCGTCATGAGCAAACCCGCGATCCTGGTGGCGTGCCCGATCTTCCCCGAGGTGCTGGAACGCCTCGCGCAGCATTTCGAGGTTGATGCCCACACCGGCGAGCAGCCGTTGACTGCGGTCGAACTTGCTGCCCGCCTGCAGGGCAAGGTCGGCGCCTTCACCACCGGCGCCAACCGCATCGACGCCGCGCTGCTGCAGGCCTGCCCGGGCCTGCGCATCGTGGCCAACATGGCGGTGGGCTACAACAACTTCGACATGGCCGCGCTCACCGCGCACGGCGTGCTGGGCACCAACACGCCCGACGTGCTGACCGAGACCACCGCCGACTTCGGCTTCGCGCTGCTGCTGGCCACCGCCCGCCGCGTGACCGAGAGCGAACGCTTCCTGCGCGCCGGCGAATGGAAACTCTGGCGCTACGACCTGTTCGCCGGCACCGAGGTGCACGGCAGCACGCTGGGCATCATCGGCATGGGCCGCATCGGCCAGGGCATCGCCCGGCGCGGCGCCCTGGGCTTCGGCATGAAGGTGATCTACCACAACCGCTCGCGCCTGTCGCCCGAGCTGGAAGCCGGATGCGGTGGCGCCCGCCACGTGGACAAGGCCACGCTGCTGCGCGAGGCCGACCACGTCATGCTGGTGCTGCCCTACACGCCCGAGGTGCACCACACCATAGGCGCGGCCGAGCTGAAGCAGATGAAACCCACGGCCACGCTGGTCAACCTGGCACGTGGCGGCATCGTGGACGACGCGGCGCTGGCCCAGGCCCTGCGCGATCGCACCATTGCCGCCGCCGGGCTGGATGTGTTCGAAGGCGAGCCCAAGGTTCACCCCGACCTGCTGACCGTGCCCAACGTGGTGCTCACGCCCCACATCGCCAGCGCCACCGTCGGCACGCGCCTGGCCATGGCCTCGCTGGCGGCGGACAACCTGATCGGTTTCCTCGTCAAGGGCCAGCCGCTCACGCCCCTGAACCCCGAGGTGCTGGGCACATGACGCTGTTCGACGGGCTGCTGCTGGCGCTGGCCGCGCTCAACGCCGTCCTGCTGGTGGTGCTGCTGCTGCGCCGCCCGCCCTCGGCCGATGAGGCGCTGGACCGGCTGGAGCGCGCGCTGCGCCAGGACGTGGTGGACAACGCCCGCACCGGCCGCCAGGAGTTGCTGCAGACCCTGACCACCTTCCAGGACACCCTGTCCCGGCAGGCCGCCGAGGCCACCCGCACCCAGAATGCGCAGATCGATGCCTTTGCCCAGCAGCTGGTGCAGCTGCGCGGCACGCTGGGCGACACACTGGTGCGCCAGCTGCAGGATCTGTCCGAGGCCAACGCGCGCCGGCTGGCCGAGGTGCGCGCCACGCTGGAGCAGCAGCTGGCGCAGCTGCAGCAAAACAACGCGGCCAAGCTCGACGAGATGCGCGCCACGGTGGACGAGAAGCTGCACGCCACGCTGGAGCAGCGCCTGGGCGAAAGCTTCAAGCAGGTGGCCGAGCGGCTGGAGCAGGTGCACCGCGGCCTGGGCGAGATGCAGACGCTGGCGCAGGGCGTGGGCGACCTGCAGCGCGTGCTGACCAACGTGAAGACGCGCGGCATGTTCGGCGAAGTCCAGCTGGAAGCCCTGCTGGAGCAGGTGCTGACCCCGGAGCAGTACAGCCGCCAGGTGGAGACCAAGCCGCGCAGCAACCAGCGGGTGGACTTCGCCATCCGCTTCCCGGGCCGCAGCGCCGACGGCACCCCGGTGTGGCTGCCGATCGACGCCAAGTTCCCGCGCGAGGACTACGAACGCCTGCTCGA
>CAMLQP010000316.1 GCA_946482115.1 uncultured Comamonadaceae bacterium | reverse complement strand
CGCGCAACTTCCTCAACTCCAGCTTCGTGAACGTGAAGAGCCTGCGCGACATCGAGGGCGAACCGCTGCTGGAGATCAGCGCGGCCGACGCCACCACGCGCGGCATTGCCGATGGTGATGTGGTGCGGGTGTTCAATGACCGCGGCAGCTACCGCTGCAAGGCGCGCATCTCCCCCCGGGCGCGCGAGGGTGTGGTCAACGGCCTGGGCATCTGGTGGCGCAAGCTGGGGATGGACGGCAGCAACGTCAACGAGCTGACCAGCCAGAAGCTCACCGACCTGGGCCGCGCGCCGGTGTTCTACGACTGCCTGGTGGAGGTTGAACGGGGATGAAGCCGGTGCCCCGGCGCTTGCTGGCCATACTGGCTGTCGCGCTGCTGATGTCCGGTTGTGCCTCGACCGACGCCGGCCCTGGTTACTACTGGCAGTCGGTCACCGGCCACCTGAAGCTGATGCAGGCGGCCCGGCCGGTGCAGGACTGGCTGGACGACCCGGCCACGCCACCGGCGCTGCAGCAGAAGCTGCAGCTCGCGCAACGCATCCGCAGTTTTGCGGTCTCCGAACTGGGCCTGCCCGACAACGCCAGCTACCGGCGCTACGCCGACCTGCGCCGCAAGGCGGCGGTCTACAACGTGGTCGCCGCACCCGCGCTGTCGCTGCGGCTGCAGCAGTGGTGCTTCCCGGTGGCCGGCTGCGTTGGCTACAGGGGTTACTACGACGAGGGCGACGCCCAGGCGTTTGCGGCCGGGCTCGGCAACGGTCTGGACGTGGCTGTCTATCCCGTGCCCGCTTATTCCACGCTGGGCTGGATGAACTGGGCCGGTGGCGACCCCCTGCTCAACACCTTCATCGGCTATCCCGAGGGTGAACTGGCGCGGCTGATCTTTCATGAGCTGGCCCACCAGGTGGTCTACGCCTCGGGCGACACGGTGTTCAACGAGTCGTTCGCGACCGCGGTCGAGCGCCTTGGCGGCGCGCGCTGGCTGGCGCAGTCCGACGAGGCTGCACGCCAGGCCTACGCCGCCTTCGATGAGCGCCGCAAGACCTTTCGTGCGCTGACGCGCGAGACCAGGGAACGGCTGCAGGCACTCTACGACGACGCCACGCTCGACGACACCGCCAAACTGGCCCGCAAGGCCCAGGTGCTGCACGACTTCCGCCAGCGCTACGCCGGCCTGCGCCAGGGCTGGGACGGGTACAAGGGCTATGACGCCTGGGTCGCCCAGGCCAACAACGCCAGCTTCGGCGCCCAAGCGGCCTACGACCAGTGGGTACCGGCGTTCGAAGCGCTGTTCGAACGCGAAGGCCGCAACTTTTCGCGGTTCTATGATGCGGTGCGCGTGCTGGCCCGCCAGTCCGCAGCCGAGCGACAGGCCGCGCTGCAGGCCCTCGACCCCTCGGCACGGCCACCCTCCACCCTCTGAATACCCCAAGCACCATGGCGAACATCCACATCCGGCGCAACCACCACCTGGGCATGTCCGGCGCACGCAAGGTGGCCTGGCAATGGGCCGAACAGGCCGAATCCGAGTTCGACATGCAGTGCGCCTACGAAGAGGGCGAAGACTGCGACGAGGTGCATTTCTCGCGCACCGGTGCCAAGGGCACGCTGCGGGTCACGGCCGATCACTTCGAGCTGGACGCCCAGCTCGGCTTCCTGCTCGGTGCCTTCAAGGACCGCATCGAGAGCGAGATCGTGAAGAACCTCGACGAACTGCTGGCGGCCAAGAAAAAGCCGGCAACCAAGGCGGCCGCCGGCTCGAAGAAGAAGTAAGACCAGGCCCCACGCAATGGCGGAGCGTGGGGCTCAGCTCAGCGACGCGATCAGGTCGATGTACTGCTGCTGCGCGTCGTCCTGGGACGTGCCCTTCAGGCCGTTCCAGGCGTCCCACTTGGCGCGGCCGACCATGTCACCGAAGCCGGGCTTCTTCTCGGTGTTGTCGCCCACCGTGCCCTGCTTGTACAGGCCGTAGATCTTGAGCAGCGTGGCGTTGTCGGGGCGCTCGCTGAGGTTCTTGGACTGGGCGACGGCGGCATCGAAGCGGGACTTGAGGTCGGACATGAAGGTCTCCGTGAATGAGGGGGTGGCCCGGACCCGGGCTAGGGGAGGCCCGGTATCTTACGGTTGCGTCTGCCCCCAGAATAGACGCCGCCACCCAATCACAACCGGACCCGAACCTCGGGCCCTCGCAGGAGACACCATGGTCACGCGCATCCGCAAAGGCACCCCGAAATCCGCGTCCGAAGGCCTCAGCACCCTGCAGTCGGTGGCGGGTGTCCTGGGCCTGGAGGGCGAGCGCATGAGCAAGGTGGACACCGCCTGGCTGCGCATGGACTCGGACACCAACCTGATGATGATCGTGGGCGTCTGGATCCTGCGACCCGGCATCACGCGCGAGGCGCTGGCTCAGCGGGTGCAGGACAAGCTGCTGGGCTACCGGCGCTTCCGGCAGACCGCCCAGCAGGACGCCGCCGGCGCCCACTGGCGCGACGACCCCGACTTCTCGCTCGACCGCCATGTGGTCACACACACCCTGGCGCGCCGCCGCGGCCAGGATGCTCAGGCGGCGCTGCAGGCCCGTGCCGGAACGCTCGCCATGGTGCCGCTGGACCCGGCGCACCCGCTGTGGCAGTTCGAACTGATCGAGGACTACCAGGGAGGCTCGGCGCTGATCGCTCGCATCCACCACTGCATCGGCGACGGCATCGCGCTGATCAGCGTGATGATGAGCCTGGTCGACGGCGGCACCGAACCGCCGAAGCGAAAACCCAGGGCGCACAGACAAGGGCTGGAAGCGGCCGAGGACTGGGTGGCCGACACGCTGATCCGGCCATTCGGTGACATCGCCGCACGGGCTCTTGATGCGGCCGGAGGCGGGGCGGCGAAGTCGCTGTCGATGCTGGCTTCGCCCCAGCAAGGCTTGGGAGAAACGCTGGACCAGGCCATGGAGGTGGCACGTCTCGGTGGCCAGCTCGCCAGCGACCTGGCGGCGCTGGCCCTCATGCCCGACGACTCGCCCACGCGGCTCAAGGGGGCCCCAAAAGGTGAGAAGCGGGTGGCCTGGTGCCAGCCGATTCCGCTGGTCGAGGTCAAGGCCATCGGCAAGGCGCTCAACTGCTCGGTCAATGACGTACTGCTCAGCTGCGTGGCCGGCGCCATCGGCGGCTACCTGCGCCAGCACGGCGACGACCCGGCGGGCCAGGAGATCCGTGCCATGGTGCCGATCAACCTGCGGCCGATGGAAGAGGCCTGGAAGCTGGGCAACCGTTTCGGACTGATTCCGCTGGTGCTGCCCGTGGGCATCGCCAACCCGATTGAGCGGGTGTACGCGGTGCGCGCGCGTATGAACGCGCTCAAGGGCAGCCTGCAGCCGCTGCTGACCTTCGGCCTGCTGTCGGTGGCGGGCCTCCTGATCAAGCCGGCACAGGACGCGATGCTCAGCCTGTTCGGCCGCAAGACCACCGC
>CAMLQP010000315.1 GCA_946482115.1 uncultured Comamonadaceae bacterium | reverse complement strand
GCCGCCATGCGGTAGCCCAGGCCCCGCACGGTCTCGATCAGCTCGGGCGGCAGCTTCTTGCGCAGGCGGCCGACGAAGACCTCGATGGTGTTGGAGTCGCGGTCGAAGTCCTGGGCGTAGATGTGTTCGGTCAGCTCGCTGCGCGAGACCACCGCGCCCAGCCGGTGCATCAGGTAGTCCAGCACCTTGTACTCGTGGCTGGTGAGCGTGACCGGCTGGCCGTCGCAGGTGACGCGGCCGCTGCGCGTGTCCAGCGCCAGCGGGCCGCAGCGCAGCACCGGCGAGGCCTGGCCGCTGGCGCGGCGGATCAGGGCGCGCACCCGGGCCAGCAGTTCCTCCATGTGGAAGGGTTTGGTCAGGTAGTCGTCGGCGCCGGCGTCGATGCCGGCCACCTTCTCGTTCCACTGGTCGCGCGCGGTCAGGATCAGCACCGGCATGGCTCGGCCGGCGTCGCGCCAGCGCTTGAGCACGGTCAGCCCGTCGAGCACCGGCAGGCCCAGGTCGAGGACCACGGCGTCGAAGGTTTCGGTGTCGCCCAGGAAGTGCGCGTCGCGCCCGTTGTCGGCCTCGTCGACCACGTAACCCGCCGCCGTGAGCCCATCGCGCAGCTGGGCGCGCAGCGTCGGCTCGTCGTCGACCAGCAGCAGCCTCACCGCGGCTCCCCTTGGGGCTGGCGTGGCGGGCGCACACGGCGCCCGATCACCTCGCCCGTGCCGGCGTCGACCTCCAGCTTCAGCAGCTGGCCACCTGGCTGCAGCAGTTTGACCTCGTAGATCCAGCGGCGGTCCTCGGACTCCAGTTCGATCTCCAGCACCTGGCCGGTCTGTTCGCGCTCCAGGCGCTCCAGCACCGTGCGCAGCGGCAGGATCTGGCCGGCGACCACGGCCTCGCGGGCGCGTTCGTGGTCGCCGCGGTCGCGCGCCAGGGCACCCGCCGACAGCACGGCGGCCAGCACCAGCACCGTGGCGCGGAGCAGGAAAAAGCGGTGGGTCGAAGAGGCCATGAACCGATTGTGCGCCGCTGAACTGAACGCCCGATGAACGCTGGGTTCAGGGTCGGTTCAAGGCGCGGGGCGCAGCATCACCCCACACCACAACAACCCCGAGAACCCCATGATCCTCCGCTTGAATTCCCTGTTCTCCGCCGCACTGCTGGCGCTGCTGTGCGCCGGCACCGCCCAGGCCGCCGAGACCACGCCCGCGGCCCAGCTGCAGCACTGGAGCGCCCAGGCCGGTGCCCCGGGCAATCCGGCCAAGGGCCAGACCTTCTTCAACGCCAAACACGGTGGCGAATGGTCGTGTGCGTCCTGCCACGGCACGCCGCCCACCGCGCAGGGCAAACACGCCAACACCGGCAAGGTGATCGCGCCGCTGGCACCGGCCTTCAACGCCAAGGCCTTCACCGACAGCGCCAAGGTCGACAAGTGGTTCAAGCGCAACTGCAACGACGTGCTGACCCGCGAATGCAGCGCTGCCGAGAAGGCCGACGTGCTGGCCTACCTCAACAGCCTGAAGTGACACCCCATCGCCAAGGAGATGCCATGAACATCTTTTCAAGCCGACTGATCCGTCCCGGCCTGGCCGCCTTGCTGGGCCTGGCTGCGCTGGGGGCCGCCCAGGCCGACGGCGGGCGCATGATGCCGCGCGACGTGCCCAAGGCCTACATCGCCGAGTGCGCCGCCTGCCACACCGCGTATTCGCCTGGTCTGCTGCCGGCGCGCTCATGGCAGCGCATCATGAGCGGCCTCGACAAACACTACGGCACCGACGCCTCGCTGGACGAGGCCACGGTCCGGCAGCTGTCCACCTGGCTGGTGGCCAATGCCGGCACCTACAAGCGGGTGAACGAGGAGCCGCCGCAGGACCGGCTCACCCGCTCGGCCTGGTTCGAGCGCAAGCACGATGACATCCCGCCCTCGGTGTGGAAGCACGCAGCGATCAAGAGCGCCGCCAACTGCGGCGCCTGCCACACCGGCGCCGACCGGGGCGATTTCGACGACGACAACATCCGACTGCCGGCCGGCGTGAGCCTGGGCCTGCGCCGCTTCTGGCACGACTGAACACAGGGAGCCCACCATGAACGTCTCCACCTCACTGAACCCCGGCGCCCGCGCGGCGCAGGCCGGCGCCACCCCCGTGCGGCGCATCACCGACGCGCCCACGCGCATGTTCCACTGGCTGTTCGCGCTGAGCTTTCTCGGCGCCTACCTGACGGTCGACGGCGAACGCTGGCGCATGTTGCATGTCACCTTGGGCTACACCATGGCGGGCCTGTTGGCCTTCCGGGTGCTCTATGGTCTGTTCGGTCCGCGCCAGGCCGGCCTGGGCCTGCTCTGGCGCAAGCTCACCGGTGTGCCCGCCTGGCTGCGGTCGTTGCGCGCTGCGGCGTCGCTGTCCACCATCAACTGGCGCCAGGGCCAGAACCTGCTGATGGCGCTGGCCGTGGTGGCCCTGATGGTGCTGGTGCTGCCGCTGACGCTGACGGGCTACGCCACCTTCAACGAATGGGGCGTGTTCCCCGGTGAGGACTGGCTGGGCGAGCTGCACGAGTTCTTCGGCGAAGCCATGCTGATGGTGGTGCTGGCGCACCTGGCGCTGATCGCGGCGTTGAGCCTGCTGCGGCGCAAGAACATGGCCTCGCCGATGCTGACCGGTCGCCTCGACGGCCCCGGACCGAACCCGGTGCCGCACAACCGGGTCTGGCTGGCGGCCCTGCTGTTGCTGGCGGTGCTGGCCTACGGCGCCTGGGAGTGGCAGCAGTCGCCCAGGGGCCTGATCCCGTCGAGCGCCTGGGGACAGGTGTCGGCCGGGGAACACGGCGATGACGATTGATGCGCTCCCCACTGAAAGAAAGCGAGGAACCTCATGAAGGTCTGGATGTGTGTGGTGTGTGGCTGGGTCTACGACGAAGCCGCGGGCTCGCCCGAGCACGGCATCGCGCCGGGGACGCGCTGGGCCGACGTCCCTGTTGACTGGAGCTGTCCGGAGTGCGGCGTCGGCAAGGCCGATTTCGCCATGGCCGAGCTGTGAGTCCACCTCAGGGTTTCACCGCGCCCGGCTGCGGTGGCACCCGGGTGATGCGCATGGTCTTGCCGGTCACCGGGTGCAGGTAGGCCTCCACCACGGTGCCGTCGTGTTCGACCGCATAGAACTCGTGGCAGCGACCCTTGGACTCCTTGAACTTGACCAGCATGTAGCGGGAGGCCTGGAACAGGGTGCGTGCCTGCTGCTCGGACATCCACTGGGAACGCGGCTGGTCGGTGCAGACCACCTTTTCAGAGGGGGTGCTGGCCAGAGCCGATCCGGATGTGAGGGCCAGCAGCCAGCTGGTGGCGAGGGCAATGGGCTTCATGGGATCTCCTTTGGATGCACCGGCATGATCTGGCCCGAAGCTTGTCCCCTGCTTAAAGGGCGCCAGCGCATTCCCTACAATTTGCCCCGGTCCATTTCCCGCGGCTCCCCCGCGACTTCCTGCACCCGGCAGCACGGCTGTCCGACCGAGGCTTCATC
>CAMLQP010000314.1 GCA_946482115.1 uncultured Comamonadaceae bacterium | reverse complement strand
CGGGTCCAGCCCAACGCCGGTCACCAGGCCGTGGCCGCCTTCCAGCGCCGGCATCCGGGTCGCCTCACGGTGGTGACGCAGAACGTCGATGGTCTGCACCAGCGTGCGGGGAGCGCTCCGGTGCTCGCGCTGCATGGCGACCTGATGGCCGACCGCTGGCTGGATCCGCCACGCGCCTGTTGCGGTGCCGGGCCCGCGCTGGAGAGCCTGCCACCCCGGTGCGCCACCTGCGGCAACCTGCGTCGCCCGGCGGTGGTGTGGTTCGGCGAGATGCTACCAGTGGACACCTTCGCGGCGGCCGAACAGGCCTGCCGCGACAGCGACCTGATGCTGGTGGTCGGGACGTCGGGCGCGGTATGGCCGGCGGCGGGCCTGGTGCATGCGGCACGTGAAGCGGGCGCGCGCGTGGTGGTGGTGAACCCGCAGCCGAGCGAGCTGGACGGGCTGGCCGACCTCAGGCTGGCCGAGGCCTCGGCCGCGTGCCTGCCGGCATTGTTGGGCTGAGACCGAGGCCGCTCAGACCCAGCCCAGCGCGCCCAGCAGCGCGCCGGCGCCCAGCAGCCACAGCAGGTGCAGCCGCGTGCGCCAGACCACCACGGCGCAGGCGGCCGTGAGCAGCCAGAGCTTCCAGTCGGTGGCCGGGTTCGGGTGGGCTGCGCTCAGCACCCAGCCGGTGCTGATCAGCAGCGCCACCACGATGGGCGCCATGCCCTGCTTGAAGGCCCGCACCGCGCGCAGCTCGCGGTTGTGGTGCGCCCAGCGGGTGGCGGTGTAGGTGAGCACGGAGGAGGGCAGCAGGATGGCGACCATCACCACCCCCACCGCCATCAGGCCGGTGAGCCAGCCGCCGGCGTTGAGGCCCACGTTCCAGCCCAGCAGCGCCACGAACAGCACGTTGGGGCCGGGCGCGGCCTGGGCGATGGCGATGGCCGAGGTGAACTGCGGGTCGGTCAGCCACTGCTGCTGGCCGACCAGGAAGCGGTGCATGTCCGGCGCCGTGACGATGGCGCCGCCCACCGCCAGCAGCGACAGCGTGAGGAAATGCGTGAACAGGTTGAGCCAGTCGGCCGGCGTCAGCTGCAGCGTCAGGCTCATGGGCGAGCCTCCGATGCCCGCCGGCCCAGGCAGATCCAGGCCCACACGCAAGCCACGCTGCCCAGGCCGAACAGCACGTAGACCAGCGGCCAGCGCAGCCAGGCGGTGGCCACGAAGGTGGCGGCCGCGAAGCCCCAGCAGATCCGCCGGCCCATGGGGTTACGGTCCAGCGCCGCCACCAGCTTGATGCCGGTGGCCGTGATCAGGCCAGCCGCCACGGCGCCCATGCCCCGCAGCGCGCCCTGGGCGGCGGGGGCATCGGCCACGGTGCTGAAGAGCACCGCCAGCAGCAGCGCCACGACGAGCGGAAAGGTGAGCATGCCCGCCAATGCCACGAGCGCGCCGCTGAGGCCGAAATGTCGCCCGCCCAGCATCAGCGAGAGATTGACCACGTTGGGCCCGGGCAGTATCTGCGCCACCGCCCAGTCCTCCACGAACTGCTCGCGCGTGAGCCAGCGCTTTTTCTCGACCAGCTCGCGCTGCACCACCGCCAGCACGCCGCCGAAACCCTGCAGGGCCAGCAGGCTGAAGGAGATGAACAGGTCGGCGCGCGAGCGCGGCGCCTGCAGCGCCTCGGTGGTGGGGGCCGGTGGGGTCATGAAGCCTCGGGGTGGTCGGTGTCGCCCTGGTCCATGGCGGAGAGCACCGCCGCGCACAGCGGTTCGCATTCGTCGAACCATTGCTGCAGCGCGGGCGGGTAGCCGCCCTCGGCCCCGGCGCGCCAGCGCCGGCGGGCCTGGCGCGCCAGCGTGCGCAGTTGCCAGGCGGCCTCGGCCGCCAGCAGCGAGAGCTCGCGCGGCAGCAGGGGGTCGCCGTGGTCGTCGCCCAGCTGGTCCAGCTGCTCGGGGGCCAGGCCGGCCTCGGCCAGGCTGCGGCGCAGCTGCGCGACCTGGTCCGCCACGATGGCCAGGCCGCTTTGCCGCTCGGGCGTGAGGCCGGGGAGTGCGTCTGTCCCGGCGGGCCAGTGCCGCAGCGCGGTGTCGATCTCGCGCAGGCGCTGCGTGGGCTGCTCGAGCAGGGGGATTTCGTGGCTGCCCGGATCCTGCTCGGGGCGCAGCAGGCCCATGACGCGAGAGATCAGCGTGCGGTCGAATCGGTGCATGTTCATGCGCAGCAGCACCGACAGCCGCAGCTCGCCGCCCGGATGGTTGCCACCGACCATGGCGGTGACCATCTCGGTCAGCGCCATCGCGCGGCCCAGCGGACTCAGCTGCGGGCCGGTCAGGTTGCGCGGGTAGCCCGAGCCGTTCTCGCACTCGTGGTGCTCCAGCACCGCCCGCACCACCTCCTTGGGGTACTCGTGGTGGCGCTCCAGCAGGCGCGCGCCGATGATGGGGTGGGTGTAGAGCTGGCGCCGCTGCTCGCGGGTTAGCTGGGCGCGGGGATCCAGCAGCACCGGGTCCAGGTGCAGCATGGCGATGTCGTGCAGCAGGCCGGTCACGGCAGCCATGCCCATGTCGAAGCGCAGGTGGGTGGAGCCGCCAACCATCCACATCATGGCCCAGGCCGATCGCAGGCAGTGGTCGAACTGGTCGGGGTGCAGTTCGCGCGCCAGCGTGAGCTGGAAGGCCATGGGCGCGGGCAGTGGCAGCTTTTCGAGGATGTCCAGCCGGGCAACGCGCTCCACCGGGGAGGCCATGCGCCCGTAGAACGGGTGCCGGGTCAGCGCGTCCTCCATGCCAGTGCGCAGGCCGCGGCCGGTGACGGAGTCTTCGGCGGTGAGCGACTGCTCAAGGGGGGCCTGCAGGCGGTGCGCCATGAGGCGCTCATACAGGCTGCCGTTGATGGCGGCGCCGCGCTCGACGATCTTGACGCCCTGGGCGTTGAAGATGGGCTGGCTGGCGACGACGGGGTGTCGCGCCCCGAGTTCGACGACGGCTTGCGTGAAGTGCTGGCTTTCTGTCTCGGTGGTCATGGGTGTCAGGGCGGCGGTCACGTCAGTTTACATGTGACCATATCGCCCTGACAGCGGGCTGTCACACCGACATGCCGCCCGACACCTCGATCACGGCGCCATTGACGTAGCTCGCCTCGTCGCTGGCCAGAAAGGCGTAGACGTTGGCGATTTCCTCCGGCTGACCCAGGCGCTTGAGTGGCACGTTGTCTTCCATCTCCCTCATCACCTTGTCGGGGATGGTGGCCAGGATGGGCGTGGCGATGAAACCCGGGGCCACCGCGTTCACCCGCACGCCCTTGGGGCCCAGCTCGCGGCTCCAGGTCTTGGTGAAGCCGATCACGCCGAACTTGCTGGCGGCGTAATTCGTTTGCCCGTAGTTGCCGTAGATGCCCACCACCGACGAGGCGTTGAGGATCACGCCCGAGCCGCGCTGCACCATGGCGTCGGCCACCGCCTGGGCGCAGTGGAACACGCCGCGCAGGTTGACATCGATCACGCGGTCGAACTGCTCCAGCGTCATCTTCTGCAG
>CAMLQP010000313.1 GCA_946482115.1 uncultured Comamonadaceae bacterium | reverse complement strand
GCACCTCGGCCAGCCTGGAGCCCAGCTACGTGCTGCGCGCCCTGGGCCGCAGCGATGAACTGGCCCACAGCAGCCTGCGCATGACGATAGGCCGCTGGACCACCGAAGAAGAAATCGACTACGCCATCCAGTCCATCAAGGACAACGTGGCCAAGCTGCGCGAACTGTCCCCGTTGTGGGAGATGTTCAAGGACGGCATCGACCTGTCCACCATCCAGTGGTCGGCGCATTAAGGAGTATCACCATGGCTTATTCAGACAAAGTTGTTGATCACTACGAGAACCCGCGCAACGTCGGCTCCTTCGAAAAGGGCGACGAGACGGTGGGCACCGGCATGGTGGGCGCGCCCGCCTGCGGCGACGTGATGAAGCTGCAGATCAAGGTCAACCCGCAGACCGGCGTCATCGAGGACGCGCGCTTCAAGACTTACGGCTGTGGCTCGGCCATCGCTTCCAGCTCGCTGGTGACCGAGTGGGTCAAGGGCAAGACGCTGGACGAGGCGGCGGCGCTCAAGAACAGCCAGATCGCCGAGGAGCTGGCGCTGCCGCCGGTCAAGATCCACTGCTCCATCCTCGCCGAGGACGCCATCAAGGCGGCCGTGGACGACTACCGGAAAAAACACGCGCACTGAACGCCCATGCCGGTCACGATCTCGGATGCCGCCGCGCGGCACGTCACCAAATACCTGGCCCGGCGCGGCAAGGGCGTGGGGGTTCGCCTGGGCGTTAAGACCACGGGCTGTTCGGGCTTGGCCTACAAGCTGGAATACGCCGACGAAGTGGCCCCAGAAGATGTCGTGTTCGAGGACAACGGCGTCAAGGTGCTGGTGGACCCCAAAAGCCTGGCCTACATCGACGGCACCCAGCTCGACTTCGTGCGCGAGGGCCTCAACGAGGGCTTCCGGTTCAACAACCCCAACGAGCGCGATCGTTGCGGTTGCGGCGAATCGTTCCGGGTCTGACGTGGATCTGTCCGCCAACGACTTCGAACTTTTCGGCCTGTCTCCCCGCTTCGGGCAGGACAAGGCCCAGATCGACCAGCGCTGGAAGGCTTTGCAGCGCGAAGCCCATCCGGACCGCTTCGCTGCCGAACCCGCCGCCGCCCAGCGCATCGCCATGCAATGGTCGGTGCGCATCAACGAGGCCTACCAGCGTCTCAAGAACCCGCTCAGGCGCGCCGCCTACCTGTGCGAGCTGAACGGCGCGCCGATACAAGCCGAAAGCAACACCGCCATGCCAGGCGATTTCCTCGTGCAGCAGATGGCCTGGCGCGAGGCGCTGGACGAGGCTGAAGGCGCCGCCGCCGTGAACGCGCTGATGGACGAAGCTGCCGATCGGCACCGCGCGTGGTCCGGGCGCCTGGCACAGGCGCTGGACACCGACCGTGATTTCGCCGCCGCCGCGCGCTGCGTGCGGGCGCTGATGTTCATCGAACGCTTCCAGCGCGAACTCGAAGAGCGGCTTGACCGCCTGGCAACCTGATTCCTCCTCCCATGGCACTGCTGCAGATTTCCGAACCCGGCCAGTCGCCCGACCCGCACCAGCGGCGCGTGGCGGTGGGCATTGACCTGGGCACCACCCATTCGCTGGTGGCTGCCGTGCGCCACGGCGTGGCCGAATGCCTGCCCGACGACCAGGGCCGCGTGCTCCTGCCCAGCGTGGTGCGTTACCTGCCGCCGGGGCAGGGCAGCGGCCGCCAGATCGGCTTCGAGGCGCTCGCCGCCCAGGTCGAGGATCCGGCCAACACCGTCAGCTCGGTCAAGCGCCTGATGGGACGCCGCCTGGCCGACGTGGCCGATGCGGCCAAGCTGCCCTACACCGTGCTCGACCGGCCTGGCATGGCCATGGTCGAAACCGTGGCCGGCGAGAAGACCCCGGTCGAAGTCAGTGCCGAGATCCTGGCCACGCTGCGCTTCCGAGCCGAAGACAGCTTCGATGCCGACCTGTTCGGCGCCGTCATCACCGTGCCGGCCTACTTCGACGATGCCCAGCGCCAGGCCACCAAGGACGCGGCCCAGCTGGCCGGCCTGAACGTGCTGCGCCTGATCAACGAGCCCACGGCCGCCGCCATCGCCTACGGTCTGGACAACGGCGCCGAAGGCCTCTACGCCATCTACGACCTGGGCGGCGGCACTTTCGACATCTCCATCCTCCGGCTCACCCAGGGCGTGTTCGAGGTGGTGGCCACCGGCGGCGACTCGGCCCTGGGCGGCGACGACTACGACCGCGCGCTGGCCGAGGCCGTGCTGGCTCGCGAGGGCATTGCCCTGCCAGATTCGCCGGCTGCACGCGCGGCGCTGCTGGCCCAGGCACGGCGCGCCAAGGAAACCCTGTCCGGCAGCGGCAGCACCCGCCTGCAGGTGCCGGCGCTGGGACTGGATGCCGAAGTCACGGCCGCCGAATTCCAGGCGGCGACCGCGGCCCTGACCGCCCGCACGCTGGCGGCCGTGCGCAAGGCCCTGCGCGACGCGCAACTGGCCAAGGACGAGGTGCAGGGCGTGGTGCTGGTGGGCGGCTCCACCCGCATGCCGGTGGTGCGCGAGGCGGTGCGCGACTTCTTCGGCCACGAACCGCTGACCAACCTCAACCCCGACGAAGTCGTGGCGCTGGGTGCGGCCGTGCAGGCCAACCAGCTCGCCGGCAACAACCCGCAGGGTGACCTGCTGCTGCTCGACGTGATTCCACTGTCGCTGGGCATAGAGACCATGGGCGGTCTGGTCGAGCGCATCGTGCCGCGCAACTCCACCATACCGACGGCGCTGGCGCAGGATTTCACCACCTTCAAGGACGGCCAGACCGCGCTGGCCGTCCACGTGGTGCAGGGCGAGCGCGACCTGGTGCAGGACTGCCGCAGCCTGGCGCGCTTCGAGCTGCGCGGCATACCGCCCATGGCAGCTGGCGCGGCACGCATCCGCGTGACCTTCACGGTGGACGCCGACGGCCTGCTGAGCGTGAGCGCGCGTGAGCAGGGCACCGGCGTCGAGGCCCGGGTGGATGTGAAGCCCTCTTATGGCCTGAGCGACGAGCAGATCGCCGCCATGCTCAAGGATAGCTTCGCCACCGCCCAGCAGGACATGGCCGCGCGCGCGCTGGTCGAGGCGCGCGTGGATGCCCAGCGCATGCGCATGGCCACGCAGAGCGCGCTCGATGCCGATGGCGACCTGCTGAGCGAGGCCGAGCGCGCGGACATCCTGGCGCTCATGAAGGCCCTGCTGGACACCGAGGCGCTGGACGATGCCGCGACCATCGAGGCCGCGACCGATGCCCTGGCCAAAGGGACGGAAGCATTCGCGGCCGCACGCATGAACAAAGGCATCGCCCAGGCGCTTGCCGGCAAGAACGTGGAGTCGTTGTAATGCCCACCATCAAAATCCTCCCCCACGCCGAGTACTGCCCGCAGGGCGCCACCGTGCAGGCGCCGGCCGGCACCTCCATCTGCGAGGCGCTGCTCGACAACGGCATCGCCATCGAGCACGCCTGCGACATGAGCTGCGCCTGCACCACCTGCCACGTCATCGTGCGCGA
>CAMLQP010000312.1 GCA_946482115.1 uncultured Comamonadaceae bacterium | reverse complement strand
ACGGCACGTTGTCGGTGCCGGTGCGCAGCACCTGCAGCGGCGGCGCGGTGCGGCGTGCGGCGCCTTGGCGGGAGAGGCCAGTGGCAACCACGGTGACCCGGATGGCGTCGCCCAGGCTGTCGTCGTAAGCGGTGCCGTAGATGATGTGTGCATCCTCCGAGGCAAAGGCGCGGATGGTGGTCATGGCCAGCTTGGATTCGCTCAGCTTCAGCGAACCCTTGGAGGCCGAGATCAGCACCAGCACGCCCTTGGCACCGGACAGGTCGATGCCCTCGAGCAGCGGGCAGGCCACGGCCTGCTCGGCGGCGATACGGGCGCGATCCGGGCCGCTGGCCAGCGCGGTGCCCATCATGGCCTTGCCGGGTTCGCCCATCACGGTGCGCACGTCCTCGAAGTCGACGTTCACGTGGCCAGGCACGTTGATGATCTCGGCGATGCCGCCGACGGCGTTCTTCAGCACGTCGTTGGCATGCGCAAAGGCCTCGTCCTGCGTGATGTCATCACCCAGCACTTCCTGCAGCTTCTCGTTGAGCACCACGATCAGCGAATCGACATTGGCCTCCAGCTCGGCCAGGCCGGCGTCGGCGTTGCTCATGCGGCGGCCACCCTCCCAGTCAAAGGGCTTGGTGACCACGCCCACGGTCAGGATGCCCATCTCCTTGGCCACGCGGGCAATCACGGGCGCGGCGCCGGTGCCGGTGCCGCCGCCCATGCCGGCGGTGATGAACAGCATGTGCGAACCGGCGATGGCCTCGCGGATGTCGGCCTCGGCCTGCTCGGCGGCGTCGCGGCCCTTGTCGGGCTTGCTGCCCGCGCCCAGACCCGTGGTGCCGAGCTGGATGACTCGGTGAGCGGCGCTGCGCGACAGGGCCTGGGCATCGGTGTTGGCACAGACGAACTCCACGCCCTGCACGCCGCAGTCGATCATGTGCTCGACCGCATTGCCGCCGCCGCCGCCAACGCCAATCACCTTGATCTGCGTGCCCTGGTTGAACTCTTCAACCTCAATCATTTCGATGCTCATGTGTTTCTCCTGTAATGCCGTTGAATGCGTCTGGATGCGGTGATCGGTGTTCAGCCGGGCGGCCCGGTTTCTCCCTGGCGGCGCCGACATCGGCAACGCGGTGGTGGTGTGGGGCGGTGTTGCGTGTTCATTCAGAACGTCCCCATGAACCAGTCCTTCACGCGGCCCAGCGCGCCTTGCACCGTGCCGGTCTTCTGAGCCACCTTGTGGCCGCGCAGGCGCGCCAGGCGCGCCTCTTCCAGCAGGCCCATGACGGTGGAGGCGCGCGGCTGCGCGACCATGTCGGACAACGCGCTGTGGTACTTGGGCACGCCGCGGCGCACGGGCTTGAGGAAGATGTCCTCGCCCAGCTCCACCATGCCTGGCATGACGGCGCTGCCGCCGGTGATGACCACGCCGGAGGACAGCACCTCCTCGAAACCCGACTCACGCATGCTCTGCTGCACCAGCGCGAAGATCTCCTCCACACGCGGCTCGATCACGCCCGCCAGGGCCTGGCGGCTCAGCAGCCGTGGGCCGCGGTCACCCAGACCCGGCACCTCGACCTGCTGGTCAGGGTCGGCCAGCAGCTGTTTGGCGCAGCCGCTCTCGACCTTGATGTCCTCGGCGTCCTTGGTGGGCGTGCGCAGCGCCATGGCGATGTCGCTGGTGATCAGGTCGCCCGCGATCGGGATGACGGCCGTGTGGCGGATCGCGCCACCGGCGAAAATGGCCACGTCGGTGGTGCCGGCGCCGATGTCCACCAGCGCCACGCCCAGCTCTTTCTCGTCATCGGTCAGCACCGCCTGGCTGGAGGCCAGCGGGTTGAGCATCAGCTGGTCGACTTCCAGGCCGCAGCGGCGCACGCACTTGATGATGTTCTCGGCCGCGCTCTGGGCGCCGGTGGCGATGTGCACCTTGGCCTCCAGGCGGATGCCGCTCATGCCGATCGGCTCCTTGACCTCCTGGCCGTCGATCACGAACTCCTGCGGCTCCACCAGCAGCAGGCGCTGGTCGGTCGAGATGTTGATGGCCTTGGCGGTCTCGATCACCCGCGCCACGTCGGCCGGCATGACCTCGCGGTCCTTGATGGCCACCATGCCGCTGGAGTTGATGCCGCGGATGTGGCTGCCGGTGATGCCGGTGTAGACGCGCGCGATGCGGCAGTCGGCCATCAGCTCGGCTTCTTTCAGCGCCTGCTGGATGCTCTGCACCGTGGCGTCGATGTTGACCACCACGCCGCGCTTGAGGCCGTGGCTGGGCGACACGCCCAGACCCGCCAGCTTGAGCACGCCGCCCGGCTGCACCTCGGCCACCACCACCATGATTTTGGAGGTGCCGATGTCCAGCCCGACTACCAGATCCTTGTATTCCTTGGCCATGTTGTTGCCCGATTACTTCTTGTTGCCTGTTGCCTGACCCGCTTCCACCGTGCCCACGCCGCGCAGCTTCACGGCGTAGCCATTGGGGTAGCGCAGGTCCGCCGATTCGAGTTCACGCCCGTAGCGGCCCGCCAGCTGCGGCAGCGTGTCGACGAAACGCCGCACCCGCACCAGCACCGCCTCGGGTTCGCCGCGCCCCAGCTCCACCGGGGCGCCGTTCTCCAGTTCCAGCCGCCAGCTGCCGCGGGGGCTCAACTCCAGCCGCTGCAGCGACAGCTGCTGGCGCGCCAGCAGCGGTACGACGTCGCGGTACATGGCCAGCACCTGCGCGGCCTGATCGTCGGGGCCGGCCAGTTCCACCAGGGTGTCCGCATCGGCGTCGTCCGGGTTGGCCTCGAACACGTCGCCCCGGTCGCTGATCAGCCGACCCTCGCCCGCCTGGCCCCACCAGGCGGCGGCGCGGTGTTCGCTCAGCGTCACCTTGAGCCGGTTGGGAAACTCGCGCTGCACCACCGCATGCCGCACCCAGGGCACGGCTTCGAACAGACGCTTGACCTCCCCCAGATCCACCGTGAGGAAAGAGCCCACGATGCGCTGCGACAGCTGCGTGCGCAACGTGACCACGTTCTGATGTGCCACGTCGCCCTGCACCCGGATGGCGGCGACGCCCCAGCCCGGGTGGCGCGCCGCCCACACGAGCAGACTGGCCACGCCCATGAGCACGAACAGCGCGGCCAGACCCAGCGTGGCCAGGTTCATCAGGCGCACGTCCTGGGGCAGGTCGAGGGTGGTGCTCATGGCCGTCGTGTCCAGGCGTGGCTCAGGCGTTGTCCAGCGCCGCGCGGCGCAGCACGTCCACGCACAGCGTTTCGTAATCCAGACCGGCGGCGCGTGCCGACATGGGCACCAGCGAATGCCCGGTCATGCCAGGCGAGGTGTTGATCTCCAGCAGCCAGGGCTTGCGCGTCTTCGCGTCGATCATCACGTCGGCGCGGCCCCAGCCCCGGCAGCCCAGTGTGCGGAAGGACTTGAGCACCAGCGCCTGGATGGCGGCCTCCTCACCAGCGGGAAGTCCGCAGGGCACGATGTACTGCGTGTCGTCGGTGAAGTACTTGTTCTGGTAGTCGTAGTTGCCGCCGGGC
>CAMLQP010000311.1 GCA_946482115.1 uncultured Comamonadaceae bacterium | reverse complement strand
CCTTCGCGCACGTGTGGCAGGCCGGTGGGCAGCGAGTCCACCAGCAGATCCAGCTTGCCGGACATCAGGTCAGGAATGGCCAGTGCCGTGCCGCGGTAGGGGATGTGGACCAGGAACAGGCCAGCCTGCGCCTTGAGCAGCTCGGTGCCCAGGTGGACGATGGTGCCGTTGCCGCTGCTGGCGTAATTGAGCTTTCCCGGGTTGGCCTTGGCGTGTGCCACCCACTCGGCCAGGGTCTTGGCGGGGCTGTTGTTGGGCACCAGCACGATGCTGGGCGCATCGCCCACATGGGCGATGGGCGTGAAATCGGCCACCTGGTAGGGCAGCTTGGGGTTGAGGCTGGGGCCGATGGCGTGTGTGCTGGAGGTGGCCAGCAGCAGGGTGTAGCCGTCGGCCGGCGCCTTGGCCACCTGGTCGGAACCGATGGCCCCGCCCGCGCCAGGGCGGTTTTCCACCACCAGCGGCTGGCCCAGGTGATCGCCCAGCTTCTGCGCGATCACACGGGCGAACACGTCGGTGGCACCACCGGCCGGGAACGGCACCACCAGTCGCACGGGTTTGCTGGGGTAGGACTGGGCCGTGGCCAGCGGGGTCAGGCTGGCACACAGCGTGGCGGCCACGGCGCACAGGAAGTGTCGTCTCAGGTTTTTCATGGGGAGGTCACCTCGTAAAACGGTCATTATCGAAACGCGACATCAGAAAGCAAAGCGAGGATTGCTTTATTCAAGATAAAGTTTTACTTTTGCTTGAACCACCCTTGAAACCATGAGCAGCGTCCGCCTGTTGAAAACCTTTGTCGCCGTCGCCACCGAGGGCTCTTTCGCTGGCGCGGCCCGGCAGGTGGCCTTGAGCCAGGCCGCGGTGGGCCTGCAGATGCGCCAGCTGGAGGACGCGCTGCGGCGCCCGCTGTTCGAGCGGCAGGGCAAGGCGGTCGCGCTCAACCAGGCCGGCCGCGAGCTGCTGGGCCCCGCGCGCCAGTGGCTGGCGCTGTACGACCAGATGCTGTCCGGTGGCGCTGCGGGCGAGCCCATGGCCGGGGTGCTGCAGGTGGGGGCGGTGGTGTCTGCGCTGCGTTCGGTGCTGCAGGCTTCGCTGGCACTCAAGGCCCGGCACCCGGAGCTGGAGCTGCACGTGCGCGCCGCCAAGTCGGCCGAGCTGCTGGCGCGCGTGCAGGCCGGCGAGCTGGACGCGGCCATCGCCGTGCACGAAGGCAGCACCAGCGCCCTGCCCGCTCTGTCCTGGACGCCGCTGTACAGCGAGCCCATGGTGCTGCTGGTGCCTGCCGACGCACCCGAGCGGCCGGTGCGGCAGCTGGTGCACCAGCTGCCTTTCATCCGCTTCGACCCCAACGAGCACACCGGCCAGCTGGTGGAGCGCACGCTGCGCCGCCTCAGGCTGGAGCCGGCCCCGTTCCTCGAGCTCAACGCCATCGAGACGGTGGCCGAACTGGTGCGCGCCGGGCTGGGCGCCGCCATGCTGCCGCTGCTGCGCCACCAGCGCTGGCGGGAAGACCCGTACCTGCGCGTGGTGCCGCTGGCCGCCCGAACCGAACAGCGCCACATCGGACTGGTGCAGCGGCGCACCACACCCAAGGCACTGGCCGTGGGCGCGCTGCTGCGGGCCCTGCAGCCGCAACCCGAGGTGCAGCCGGCCGCACAATAGCGCCATGAACCGCGACGCCATAGAAACCTTCTTCGCCACGCTGCAGGCCGCCAACCCCCACCCGGTGACTGAGCTGGAATACACCAGCGTGTTCGAGCTGCTGGCCGCCGTGCTGCTGTCGGCCCAGGCCACCGATGTCGGCGTCAACAAGGCCACGCGCCGCCTGTTCCCGGTGGCCAACACGCCGCAGCGGATCCTGGCCCTCGGCCTGGAGGGGCTGGAGTCGCACATCAAGACCATAGGCCTGTACCGCAGCAAGGCGAAACACCTGATGGAGACCTGCCGCATCCTGGTGGAGCGCCACGGCGGCCGGGTGCCGCGCACGCGCGAGGCGCTGGAAGCCCTGCCGGGCGTGGGCCGCAAGACCGCCAACGTGGTGCTCAACGTCGCCTTCGGCGAGCCCACCATGGCGGTGGACACGCACATCTTCCGCGTTGGCAACCGCACCGGCCTGGCACCGGGCAAGACGCCGCTGGCGGTGGAGCAGCTGCTGCTCCGGCGCGTGCCGCCGAAGTATCTGGTGGACGCCCACCACTGGCTGATCCTGCACGGGCGCTACGTGTGCCAGGCGCGCAAGCCGCAGTGCCCGCGCTGCGCGGTCGCGCACGTCTGCGACTTCAGGTCCAAGACGACATGAGCACCTTGAAGAAGCCGACCCGCCGCCGGGCCGCCCCAAGGCGGGTCAGCCCCCTCGGGGGGCAGCGACCCGCGCAGCGGCGGAGCGTGGGGGCCCCATGACACAGGCGCCCCGTACCCGCCCGCTGCCGTGGCTGGAACCGGGGCAGCCTTTTCCGCCGGTAGACACCGCCTGGGGCGAGAACGACCCCGCGCCTGGCCTGCTGGCGGCCGGCGGCGCGCTGGACGTGCCCACGCTGGCCCACGCCTACGCCCAGGGCATCTTCCCCTGGTTCAGCCAGGGCCAGCCGGTGCTGTGGTGGAGCCCGGACCCGCGCATGGTGCTGCCCACGGCAGGATTCCGCCTGCACCCGTCGCTGCGCAAGCGCATCCAGAGCCAGCTGCGCCAGGGCCGGCTGGAAGTGCGCATGGACCACGGGTTCAGCGCCGTGATCGAGGCCTGCGCCCACGTGCCGCGCCCGGGCCAGAACGGCACCTGGATCGTGCCCGACATGGTGGCCGCGTATCGGCGGCTGCACGCGCAGGGTCTGGCCCACAGTGTCGAAACCTGGTGGGACGGCGAGCTGGCGGGTGGGCTCTACTGCGTCAACCTGGGCCGCATGGTGTTCGGCGAGTCCATGTTCAGCCGCCGCAACGATGCCTCCAAGATCGCGCTGGCCGCGCTGGTGGCCTTCTGCCGTGCCTGCGGCATCGGGCTGATCGACTGCCAGCAGAACACCGCCCACCTGGCTTCGCTGGGCGCGCGCGAGATCTCGCGCGAGGCGTTCGGCCAACACCTGGCCAGGGCGACCGGCGGCCCGGCGCCGGTCTGGCGCTTCGAATCCGTATACTGGCACCAGCTATTTCCAGCCCCGGCCGCGTGACGCACCCGAAAGAACTCCCCCTACAGGCGCTGCAGTTCTACGCCACGGCGCCCTATCCCTGCAGTTACCTGCCGGGCCGCATGGCGCGCTCGCAGGTGGCCACGCCCAGTCACCTCATCCACAACGACGCCTACTCCGACCTGGTGGCCAACGGCTTCCGGCGCAGCGGCATGTTCACCTACCGGCCCTATTGCGACGGCTGCTCGGCCTGCCTGCCGCTGCGGGTGGATGTCGCGCGCTTCGCGCCCAGCCGCAGCCAGCGCCGCGCCGAGGCACGCCACGCCCGTCTGCAGGCACGCGTGCTCAAGCTGTGCTTCGTGCCCGAGCACTACCAGCTCTACCTGCGCTACCAGAACAGCCGTCACGCCGGTGGCGGCATGGACCACGACAGCATCGACCAGTACACCCAGTTCCTGC
>CAMLQP010000310.1 GCA_946482115.1 uncultured Comamonadaceae bacterium | reverse complement strand
GGCCGCAGCTTCAACAACGTGGTGCTGGGCGGCTCGCGCGAGGGCACGCAGTGGCGCGCCAACGTCGACGCCGACGAGCTCAACGGCTATGTCGAATACCGCCAGGCGGCGGGCGGCAGCGCCGGCAGCGTCTACGCGCGGCTGGCGCGGCTGGACCTGGCGCCCAGCGCCGCGGCCGATGTCGAGCAGCTGCTGCAGCAGCCCAGCAGCGTGCCGGCGCTGGACATCACGGTGGAGAACCTGGTGCTCTCGGGCCGCCAGCTCGGGCTGGTGGACATCCAGGCCGTCAACCGCGGCGTGGGGCGCAACCGGGAATGGCGCCTGAACAGGCTCAATGTGCGCGTGCCCGAGGCACGCCTGATCGCCAGCGGCAACTGGGCCGCCACCGGGGACGAGGGCGCGGCGCGCCGCACCCGGCTGGACTTCCGGCTGGACGTGGACGACGCCGGCCAACTGCTGACCCGGTTCGGCCGTGCGGGCGTGGTGCGTGGCGGCAGCGGTCACATCGAGGGCGAGATCGGCTGGCTGGGGTCGCCCTTCACGCTGGACTACCCCAGCCTCTCGGGCGAGATGGCGGCCAACTTCGAGACCGGCCAGTTCCTCAAGGTCGAGCCGGGGGCGGCCAAGCTGCTGGGCGTGCTGAGCCTGCAGGCCCTGCCGCGGCGCCTGACGCTGGACTTCCGCGACGTGTTCTCCGAAGGTTTCGCGTTCGACTTCGTGCGCGGCGACGCCAAGATCGCCCAGGGCGTGGCGACCACCAACAACCTGCAGATGAAGGGCGTCAACGCCGCCGTGCTGATGGAAGGCAGCGCCGACATCGTGCGCGAGCAGCAGGACCTCAAGGTGGTGGTGGTGCCCGAACTCAACGCCGGCACCGCCTCGCTGATCGCCACCGCCATCAACCCGGCCATCGGTCTGGGCACCTTCCTCGCCCAGTTCCTGCTGCGCGAACCGCTGCAGGCCGCCACCACCCAGCAGTTCCACATCAGCGGCGGCTGGGCCGACCCCAAGGTCGAAAAGATCGAAAAGAAGTAAAAACGCACACCGACACCAAGGAGCCACCATGAAAGTCGCCGCCATCCAGATGGTCTCGGGCATCAGCCTGGACGCCAACCTCAGCGCCGCGCGCGCCCTGCTCGACCAGGCCGCCCGCGCCGGCGCCGAACTCGCGGTGCTGCCCGAGTACTTCTGCTTCATGGGCCAGCAGGACGCCGACAAGCTGCTGCTGGCCGAACAGACCGGCCTGGGCACGGTGCAGGACTTTCTGTCCGATGCCGCGCGCGAACTCAAGCTGTGGATCGTCGGCGGCACGCTGCCCATGGCCACCGACGACCCCGCGCACGCGGCCAACGCCTCGCTGGTCTACGACCACAAGGGCCACTGCGTCACCCGCTACGACAAGATCCACCTGTTCCGCTACGACAACGGCCGCGAGGCCTACGACGAGGCCGCGGTGCTGCGGGCCGGCGACACGCCGGTCTCGTTCGAGATGCCCACGCGCCATGGCGAACACTGGCGCATCGGCATGAGCGTCTGCTACGACCTGCGCTTCGGCGAGCTCTACCGCATGCTCGCCGCCGACTTGCTGCTGGTGCCCGCGGCCTTCACGCACACCACCGGTCAGGCGCACTGGGAGGTGCTGTTGCGCGCCCGCGCGATCGAGAACCAGGCCTATGTGATCGCCAGCGCCCAGGGCGGCGTGCACGAGAACGGCCGCCGCACCTGGGGCCACAGCATGGTGATCGACCCCTGGGGCCAGGTGATGGCGATGCAGGCCGAAGGCCCGGGCGTGGTGCTGGCCGACATCGACCTCGAACGCCTGCGCAGCGTGCGCGAACAGCTGCCCTCGCTGCAGCACCGCCGCCTCTGAAGCGATGAAACGACCGCCGCGGCGCTGGCTGCTGTGGGGTGCGCTGCTGCTGCTGGTGGTGGTGCTGCTGGGCGTGCTGGTGTTCCTCGCCGCCGAGTACGAGGAGTCGCGCGACCAGGAGGCGCTGGAGCGCGACGCGTCCGCGCTGGCCGGCGACATCCGCAGCGGTCTGGTGCGCAACGTGCAGACCCTGCAGGCGCTGCACAGCGTGGCCCCCACGGCCGCCTCGTGGCAGGACCCGGCCGCCGAGGTGCTGGACCAGCACCGCGAGCTGGTGCGGCTGGAGTGGCGCGACGCCGGCCTGGGGCTGGTGGCCGCGCGCGACTCGTCCTACGTGTCCGGCCTGTACGGCCAGATGTCGCGCGCCCAGGCCCTGCCCGATGTGCGCCAGGCCTGCGAGAGCGCGCAGCGCGTGTCCGGGCCCTCTTTTTCGCCCAGCTACTTCTGGCCCATGAGCAGCGGGCTGGGCATGGAGCTGATGGAGATGTGCCTGCCGGTGGTGCGCACCGGCGCGGCCGAGGGCTACCTGGTGGCCACCTACGCCCTGCCCGGTCTGCTCTCGGAACTGACCAACAAGGCGCTGCTGCGCAACCGCGGCCTGGCCTTCACCGAGGTCGACGGCACCCGGCTGGCGCTGTACAGCGCTGTGGCGGGCAACCGCATGCAGGTGGCCAGTGCCTTGCTGGACCTGCCAGGCCACACGCTGGTGCTGCGGCTGGAGAGCCCGCGCCGGGTCGTGGGCCTGTTCCCCAATGTGCTGACGGCCGTGGTCGGCGCGCTCTCGCTGGCGCTGCTGGCGGTGCTGGTGCTGCTGGGGCGCGACATGCGGCGGCGCCAGCGCGCCGAGACCGAGGTGGCCGAGGCGCTTGCTTTCCGCAAGGCGATGGAGAACTCGCTGGTGACCGGGCTGCGCGCGCGCGACATGAACGGGCGCGTGACCTATGTGAACCCCGCGTTCTGCCAGATGGTGGGCTTCTCCGCCAGCGAGCTGATCGGTTCCGGCCTGCCCGCGCCCTGGTGGCCGCCCGAGCTGGTGGACGAGTACCAGCAGCGCCAGGCGGTGCGGCTGGCCGGCCAGGTGTTCCCGCGCGAAGGCTACGAGTCGGTGTTCCAGCGCAAGGACGGCACGCGCTTTCCGGTGCTGATCATCGAGGCGCCGCTGATCGACGCGCAGGGCGCGCAGACCGGTTTCATGAGCGCCATCCTCGACCTGAGCGAGCAGCGCCGCGTCGAGGAGCTCAACCGCGCCTCGCAGGAGCGGCTGCAGGCCACCGCGCGCCTGGCCACCGTGGGCGAGATGGCCTCGCTGCTCAGCCACGAGCTGAACCAGCCGCTGGCCGCCATCGCCAGCTACGCCAGCGGCTCGCTCAATCTGCTGGACGACGCCGATGCACCGCCCGATCTGCTGCGCCAGGCCATGCAGCGCGTGAGCGAACAGGCCGAACGCGCCGGCCGCGTCATCAAGAGCGTGGCCGACTTCGTGCGCCGGCGCGAACAGGTGCGCGAGGCGGTGTCGCCGGCCGACCTGCTCGACGCCATCACGCCACTGCTGGGCCTGCAGGCCAAGAAGTTGGACATCCGGGTGGAGACCCGCATCGCGCCCGGTTGCCCGCCGGTGCTGTGCGACCGCACCATGGTCGAGCAGGTGCTGCTGAACTTGGCCCGCAACGGCATGCAGGCCATGCCCGAGGGTGATCCGCCGCTGGCTTCGGG
>CAMLQP010000309.1 GCA_946482115.1 uncultured Comamonadaceae bacterium | reverse complement strand
CCGGCGGACTTGAGCAGCCGCGCCATCTGGGTCGAGTACTCGCCGTCCTCCACCACCAGGCAGGCCGGCGAGTCGACCAGGCGGGTGGTCACGCGCACGTCTTTGGCCTTGTCCTTCAAGGCCGCCTTGAGCCTGTCAAGCACGGGCTTGAATGCCTCGGCAGCCTGTTCGGCGGCCTTCTTCTCGTCCTCGTCCTGCAGCTGGCCCAGGTCCACCGCGCCCTTGGCCACGCTCTGCAGCGGCGTGCCGTCGAATTCGTGCAGGTAGGACAGCGCCCACTCGTCCACCCGGTCGGTCATCAGCAGCACCTCGATGCCCTTCTTGCGGAAGATCTCGAGCTGCGGACTGTTCCTGGCGGCGGCCGGGCTGTCGGCGGTGATGTAGTAGATGGCCGCCTGGCCCTCCTTCATGCGGGCCTTGTAATCGGCCAGGCCCACGCTCACGGCATCGGTGGTGGTGCTGGCGAAGCGGAGCAGTTTCGCGAGCTTGTCGCGGTTGGCGAAGTCCTCGCCCAGACCCTCTTTCAGCACCGCGCCGAATTCGGCGTAGAAACCGGCGTATTTGTCGGCTTCCTTCTCGGCCAGGTCGGTCAGCAGCTGCAGCACGCGGCGCGTGTTGCCTTCCCGGATGGCGCGCACGTCGCGGCTTTCCTGCAGCAGCTCGCGGCTGACGTTGAGCGGCAGATCGGCCGAGTCGACCACGCCTTTGACCCAGCGCAGGTAGGCCGGCATCAGCGCCTCGGCCTCGTCCATGATGAAGACGCGCCGGACGTAGAGCTTGACACCGGCTTTCTTGTCGCGGTTCCAGAGGTCGAACGGCGCCTTGGCCGGGATGTAGAGCAGCTGGGTGTACTCGGTGCCGCCCTCGACGCGGTTGTGGCTCCAGGCCAGCGGCGCCTCGCTGTCATGGGCCAGGTTCCGGTAGAACTCGGCGTACTGCTCGTCCGTCACGTCTTTCTTCGCGCGGCTCCACAGCGCGCTGGCCGAGTTGACGGCCTCCCAGGCATCCTGGCGCACGTACTCGCCCTTCTCGGCGTCCCACTCCTCCTTCTGCATCAGGATGGGCAGGCTGATGTGGTCGGAGTAGCGGCCGATGATCTGCTTGAGCTTCCAGTGGCTCAGGTACTCGGTCTGGTCCTCGCGCAGGTGCAGGATCACGCTGGTGCCACGTGCGGCGCGCGTGATGGTCTCGGTCTCGAAGTCGCCGGTGCCGGTGCTGACCCAGCGCACGCCCTGGTCGGCCGGCAGGCCGGCGCGGCGGCTTTCCACCGTGATGCGGTCGGCGACGATGAAGCCCGAATAGAAGCCGACCCCGAACTGGCCGATCAGCTGCGCGTCCTTCTTCTGGTCGCCCGAAAGCCGGCCCATGAACTCGCGCGTGCCGCTCTTGGCGATGGTGCCCAGGTGGTCGATGGCCTCCTGCTCCGACAGGCCGATGCCGTTGTCGGTGATGGTGAGGGTTTTCGCTTCCTTGTCGAAGCCGATGCGCACCTCGAGGTTGGGTGCGTCCTCGTAGAGCGTGGCGTCGTTCAGCGCCTCGAAGCGCAGCTTGTCGCAGGCGTCCGACGCGTTGGAGACCAGCTCGCGCAGGAAGATGTCGGGGTTGGAGTAGAGGGAGTGGGTGACGAGGTGCAGCAGCTGGGCGACCTCGGCCTGGAAGGCATGGGTGTTTTTGCTCATGGCGGGAGAGAAAAGAACCAAAGACGGCGGTGCAGATGGAGACTGCGCACCGGATTTCAAGGGCCTCGCCCGGGATGCGGCGGATCCGGCTCCGCCGGTCCGCTCGCATCGTCCCCTGGAGGGGGTGACGACGCCTTAGCGCCGGCGCGGGGGGCTATTCATTCCAGCCGGAGAAGGCCTCCACCCGGTTACGGCCGCGGCGCTTGGCCTGCAGCAGGGCATGGTCGGCACGCTGGAGCAGCTGCGCCGGCTCGCCGCTCTTGCTCGGGATCATGGTGGCCAGACCCACGCTGATGGTGACGCCGCGCGCCTGCCAGGCATGGCGCTCGATGGCCTGGCGCACGCGTTGGGCCACGGGTACGGCCGCATTGACGCCGGTGGACGGCAGGATGGCGGCGAATTCCTCGCCGCCGTAGCGCGACAGGTGGTCGGTGCTGCGCAGCGCATCGGCCACGACAGTGGCCACGTCGGCCAGCACGCGGTCGCCGGCGGGGTGGCCCAGCTCGTCGTTGTAGCGTTTGAAATGGTCGACGTCGATCATCAGCAGACCCAGCGACTCGCCCCGGCGGCCGTGGCGCACCCACTCCTCGGCCAGGCGCTGGTCGAAGGCGCGGCGGTTCCAGACCTGGGTCAGCTCGTCGGTGGTGCTCTGCTCCTGGAACCGGCGCGCCAGGCGGCGCAGCTCCAGCTGGGTGACGACTTGGCGCCCCAGCGCCTTGAGGGCCTCGCGCTGCGGGTCGGTCAGGTCGCGCGGCTGGGTGTCGAGCACGCACAGGGAACCCAGCGCATAGCCGTCGGGCGTGACCAGCGGCACGCCGGCATAGAAACGCACGCCATCGGGCCGGGCAACCAGCGGGTTGTCGGCGAAACGCTCGTCCTGCAGCGCGTCGACCACCTCCATCAGCCGCTCGGGCTGAAGGATGGAATGGGCGCAGAACGACAGGTTGCGCGGGATCTCCTGCGGCACCGGCCCCAGCGTGGACTTGGCCCACTGCCGCTGGTCTTCGATCAGGTTGACCATGGCCACCGGCGCGTCGCAGATCAGGCTGGCCAGCATGGTCAGGTCGTCGAAGGCCTGTTCGGGCGGCGTGTCGAGGATGTCGTAGCGCTGCAGCGCCTCCAGGCGTTGCGCCTCGTTGGCGGGGACGGCAGGCACGGCGGGGTCGGCAAGGGCTTGCATGCCGAAAAGTGTAACGCCCGCCGGGCGAATTAGAAACGTTCGTGGGGCAACAGGTAGCGCCACTGGCCCTGGGGCAGCTGCCCCAGCGTCACACGGCCGATGCGCACGCGCTTGAGGCCCACCACGTGTAGCCCCACCTGTTCGCACATGCGGCGGATCTGGCGCTTCTTGCCTTCGGTCAGCACGAAGCGCAGCTGCTCGGGGTTCTGCCAGTCCACCCGTGCGGGCTTGAGCGGCTTGCCGTCCAGACTCAGGCCGTGGCGCAGCCGCGCCAGCCGCTCGGCCGGGAAGGCGGCCTGCACGTCCTGGGTCACGGGCGCACCGCCGGTGTCCAGGTAATGCACCCGCACCAGGTATTCCTTCTCGACGCCCGAATCCTCACCGATCAGCGTGCGCGCCACCCGGCCGTCCTGCGTCAGCACCAGCAGGCCGGTGGAGTCGATGTCCAGCCGGCCGGCCGGCGCCAGGCCGCGCGTGTGGCCCGGCTGGAAGCGGCGTGGGCTGCGGTCGTCGCGCCAGCGGCTGCGGGCGTTGACCAGCACGGCGGCCGACTCGTGACCGTCCTCGGGCTGGCCGCTGACGAAACCCACCGGCTTGTGCAGCAGGATGGTGACCTGTTCGTCCTGCTTGTGGCGCGCCTGCGGCAGCACCTCGATGCGGTCGCGCTCGCTGACCTGCTGGCCGGTCTGGCCCGGCTGGCCGTTGACCAGCACCCAGCCGCGCTCGACCCAGTCGTCGGCCTCGCGGCGCGAGCACA
>CAMLQP010000308.1 GCA_946482115.1 uncultured Comamonadaceae bacterium | reverse complement strand
TCACCAAGCCGTTTTCCACCCAGGAACTGCTGGCCCGCATCCGCGCCGTGCTGCGCCGGCGCGCGCCCGAGATCGTCAACGACTCGGTGCAGGTGGGCACGCTGCAACTTGACGCCGCGACCTACCGCGTGACCCACGACGGCCGCGAGCTCAAGGTGGGGCCGACGGAGTTCAAGCTGCTGCACTACCTGATGAAACACGCCGAACGCGTGCACACCCGTGCCTCGCTACTGGACAAGATCTGGGGTGACCACGTGTTCATCGAGGAGCGCACGGTGGACGTGCACATCAAGCGCCTGCGCGAGTCGCTGGGCACGGCTGGCGCCATGATCGAGACCGTGCGCGGGGCCGGCTACCGCCTCACCGCGCAGGCCCTTCCCGCCGCACCCAAGCCGCGCGGCTCGGAGCCGGCATCGGCATGATCCGGCGCACGCTCGAGCTGTTGCTGCTGGTGCTGCTCGGAGCCGCGCCCGGGTGGGATGCGGATTCGGCGTTTGGCGCCATGGCCGGCGCCATGGGCGGCGCGCTGCTGTGGATGGTGATCGACGGGCTGCGCGCCGCGCGCCTGATGCGTTGGCTCAAGGTGGCGTCCGACGGCCGGCCCGCGCCGCGCCTGCCGCTGATCTGGGGCGATTTCGCCGACCAGGTGCGGCGCAACATCAAGAAATTCCAGCGCCAGGCGCAGGCCAGCGAGGCGCGGCTGGAGGAGTTCCTGGCTGCGATCCAGGCCTCGCCCAACGGGGTGGTGCTGCTGGACCCGCGCGATGCCATCGAGTGGTGCAACCTGACGGCCTCGCAGCACCTGGGCTTCGATCCGCAGAAGGACCTGCGCCAGTACATCAAGAACCTGGTGCGCGACCCCGGTTTCGCCGACTACCTGTCGCGCGGCGACTTCGGCAAGGAATTCGACGTGGTGGGCCGGCGCGCGGTGGCGGGCTCGCTGCAGCGCATCTCCATCCAGATCCATCCCTACGCCAAGGGCCGCAAGCTGCTGCTCACGCGCGACGTGACGGCGGTGCAGCTGGCCGAGGCCATGCGGCGCGATTTCGTGGCCAACGTCTCGCACGAGATCCGCACGCCGCTCACGGTGCTCAGCGGTTTCGTCGAAACCATGCAGACCCTGGAGCTGACGGACGACGAGCGCCGCCGCTACCTGGGCCTGATGGCCGAACAGGCGCGACGCATGCTGACGGTGGTGAGCGACCTGCTGACGCTCTCGCGGCTGGAGGGCAGCCCGATGCCGGGCCACCAGGACGTGGTGCCGCTGCGCGAGCTGCTCGACCAGGTGGTGCACGAGGCGCGCGCGCTGTCCGAGGTGCTGGCCGAGGGCCGGCACGAGATCGTCGCGCTGGATTGCCCCGACGCCGGTGTCAGCGGCAACCGGGGTGAGTGGCTCAGCGCGATGTCCAACCTGCTGAGCAATGCGGTGCGCTACACGCCGGCGGGCGGGCGTATCGAGGCGGGCTGGCGGCTCAGGCCCGATGGTGGCGTGGAATTTTCGGTGTGCGACACCGGCCCCGGCATCGCCGCCGAGCACCTGCCGCGGCTGACCGAGCGCTTTTACCGCGTGGACCGCAGCCGCTCGCGCGAGACCGGAGGCACCGGCCTCGGGCTGGCCATCGTCAAGCACGTGGCGCAGCGCCACGGCGGCCAGATGCAGGTGCACAGCGAGGTGGGCAAGGGCTCGACCTTCACCATCGCGGTGCCGGCCACGCGGGTGCGGGCGGTCGCGCACGAATCCGGCAGCGAGGCCGAGGCCACCGCCTCGCACTGACGCCCGGCCTCAGAGCCGGCGGTAGAGCAGCAGGGTTTCGCGCCGGTCGGTCAGGCGCGGCACGGCGGCGTCGAACTCCCAGTCGGACAGCCTCACGTGCTCGCTCAGGCGCTGGAGCCTTTCGGGCGTGACCAGCATGGCGGTGCAGCCGCGCGGATCGGCCGGATCGCGGGTGAGCGTGAGCCCGCCCTGAACCTGGAGGCCGGTGATCTGCGCCTGCGTGAGCCCCTGCACCAGCACGCAGGGCGCGCCGGCCGTCAGCGTGGCGATCTGGCGCGAGATCGGGCCGTAGCTGCGCGCGTGGTCGAGCAGCGGCAGCCACAGCGTCATCAGCAGCAGCCAGCACAGGGTGGCGCCACCGGCCGGCAGCACCAGGCTTTTCCAGATTGCCGCGCGGTGCCGGCCCACCCGCCAGGCCAGCAGCCAGGCCCAGGCGCCGGTGGCCAGCAGCGCCGGTAGCAGCAGAGCCCACGAGAATTCCGGCAGATAGGCCGGCGCGAGCTTGGCCACGTTGGCCGCCGGCTTGGCGGGCACGCCGGTCATCATGGCGATGTAGATGACCCAGATGACCACGGCGCAGCCAGTGAAGAACAGCAGCGTGAACCAGTCGATCAGCGCCGCGACGCTGCGTCTGAAGGTGGGCAGGGCGAAGGCCGCCAGGCAGGCCAGGCCGGGCAGGGCCAGCATCAGGGCGCGGTCGCTGCCCCCCTGTGTCCAGGACGACACCACGCCCACCAGCACGCTCCACAGCGGCAGGGCCACGTGCGGACTCAGCCACTGGGCGCGCCAGCGCCACAGCGTCCACAACGCCAGCGGCCAGGTCGGCCAGGTGAACCACAGCAGCAGGCGGGCGAAGCTGCGTGCCCCGCCGGCCTGCATGACGGGCTCCAGCTCGATGGGGGGGGTGGGCCAGGCCAGCAGGGGCAGGGCGATCAGCAGCGCGAGTCCGGCCCAGGGGAGCAGCTGCCGGGCGCGGGGGCGGTCGGCCCAGGCGATCCACGCCAGGCTGCCCAGTGCCAGCACCAGGGCCTGGCGCGGCGCGGCGCTCAGGGCCAGGCCCAGCACCGCGATCGCCCAGGGCGCGAGGGCACGCCAGTTGGCGCCTTCGGACTGTGCGGCCAGGCGCGCGCTGGCGTAGAGCAGCAGCGCCGCACAGCCCAGCCGGGCCAGATCGGGCGTGGCCTCGTGCGACAGCTGGGCCAGGCCCAGGCAGGCCAGCAGCGCGAGCAGGCCGGCGTCGGCCAGCGCACGGGCGTAGTCGATGGGCTGGGCTTCGCCCCCGAAGGCGAATGACACGGGCTGCGCCTGCGGCAGCCGCGCGAGGTGGTAGACGCCGTACCAGGTGGCGGCCAGCGTCAGGCCCAGCAGCAGCGCGAAGGGCACACGCGAGGCGATCTCGGGCGGCAGGAAAGGCAGCACCTGGATGGCCAGCGCGCCCAGCCAGAACGGCAGCAGCGCGATGCCGTCGACCAGTTCGCCCAGCACCGTGGGCGTGAACCAGTCGGTGGTGCCCCGCGCCATGCCCAGCATCACGCCGTAGGCGGTGATGTCCTCGTTCTTCCAGGGTTCGCGTCCCAGGAAACCTGGCAGCACGTAGGCCAGGCAGAACAGCCAGATGGCCGCCCTGGGCAGGCGGCGCACGGCCGACTGCGCGACGATGGCGGGGGTGGGGGGGGTCACGGGGAAGAACTATAGCGATTGGGCACAAAAAAAGCCGGACGTGTCCGGCTTTTTCGTGCGGCAGGAAGCGCTCGCGGGGGCGCTTACTTGGTGGTGCGGGCGTAGCGGTTGCGGAACTTCTCCACGCGGCCACCCATGTTGTCCACCGACTTCTGGGTGCCGGTGTAGAAGGGGTGCGATTCGC
>CAMLQP010000307.1 GCA_946482115.1 uncultured Comamonadaceae bacterium | reverse complement strand
GCGGCCTTGGCGATGTTCTTCACACCGTCGGCGACCGAGATCTTGTCGTCGTTCCAGAACTGGCTGACGGCGTCCTTGATGGCGCCTTCGGCAGCCGGGCTGACCGCCATGCCGTGGGCGATCGAGGGCACCAGGCCACCGCTCTTGGCGGTGTCGACGAAGTCCTTGCTGGAGAGCTTGGCGCAGTCGTCGAACTTGTCCATCTTCATGCCCAGACGGACCGGGATGGAGCCCTTGTTCAGGTTGAACACTTCCTGAAACTCGTTGCCCATGATGGCGGCGGCCAGGTCACCCTGGGCCTTCTGGGCGGAGGCGTCCTTGAGCTTGAACATCGCGAACGAGTCGACGTTGAAGGTGTAGGCGTTGCCCGTGCCCGGGGCGGCGGCGCAGATGTAGTCCTTGCCCGGCACCTTGCCGGCGGCGGTGAACTCGCCCTTGGCCCAGTCGCCCATGAACTGGAACGCGGCCTTCTCCTGGATCACCATGGCCGTGGCCAGGTTCCAGTCGCGGCCGGGGGCGGCCGGGTCGGTGTAGGACTTGATCTTGCGGAAGGTTTCCAGCGACTTGGTCATGGTCGGGCTGGTCAGGGCCTTCTGGTCCAGCTTGACCAGGGCGTCCTGGTAGAACTTGGCGCCACCGACGCCCAGCACCACCGATTCGAAGGTGGTGAAGTCCTGCCAGTTCTGGCCGCCGTGGGCCACGGCGATCAGACCGGCCTTCTTGACCTTGTCGGCAGCGGCGAAGAACTCGTCCCAGGTCTTGGGCGCGCTGGCCACACCGGCCTTCTTCAGCACATTGGCGTTGGCCCACATCCAGTTGACGCGGTGCACGTTCACCGGCGCGGCGACGTAGTTGCCCTTGTACTTCATGACGTCGGCCACCACGCCGGGCAGCAGGCTGTCCCACTTCTCGGCCTTGGCAACGGCGTCCAGATTGGCCAGCACGCCTTCGTTCGCCCATTCCTGGATGCCGGGGCCCTTGATCTGGGCGGCGGCGGGCGGGTTGCCGGCGACGACACGGCTCTTCAGCACGGTCATGGCGGCATCGCCACCACCACCGGCCACGGCGAAGTCCTTCCAGGTGTGGCCCTTGCCCTGCATGATCTTCTTGAGCTCGCCCACCGACTTGGCCTCACCGCCCGAGGTCCACCAGTGCAGCACCTCCACTTCGCCGGCAACGGCGGCGGAACCGGCCATCACGAAGGCAACGGCGGTGGCGAGTTTCGAGAGTTTCATCATCTTGTCTCCAGTAAAGAAGGGACGCCGCACGCATCGGCGTGCACGGCGCGGAACCATCCAGAGCGGCACCATGCCACCGGATGTCTGTAATTTATCTTTAATTAAAGAAAAATTACATCCGCAGAAACCCGAAGTCCCTGCCCTTCCGTTCTGCTCGTGACAAAGTTTCAGCGGTGCCCGTCCAGCGCGCGGGCGGCGCCCAGCAGCGCGGGCGACTGGGCCGAGGTGATGACCCAGACCGGCATGCCCTGCAGCAGGCCGGTGAAGCGGCCCTTGTTGTCGAAGCGCTCGCGGAACGGCGATGCATCGAACCAGGCGCCCAGGCGCGGCACGATGCCGCCGCCCACGTACACGCCGCCGCGCGCGCCCAGCGTCAGCGCCAGGTTGCCGGCCACCGAGCCGAGCATGGCGCAGAAGATGTTCAAGGTTTCCAGCGCCTGCGGGTGTCCCGCCTTGAGTGCGGCTTCGCTCACCGCGCTGGCGGAATCGAGGCCCTGAACCGTCACACCGTCGGCCTCGCAGAGGATGGCGCAGGTGTCGACCAGGCCCTGACCGCAGCACACGCGCTCGGCCGAGGCATGGCCGTAGCGGCGGATCAGGCCGTCCATCACGACCCGTTCGCGCGCGGTGGTGGCCGGCAGCGTGACGTGGCCGCCCTCGCCCTCCAGCGGCACCCAGCCGCCATGGTCGTCGGGCAGCAGTCCCGAGACGCCCAACCCGGTGCCGGCGCCGACCAGGCCCATGGCCACGCCGGGCACGGCCGCGCCGCCGCCCACCTGGCGCAGTTCGGCCGCCGGCAGGTCCGGCAGGGCCAGGGCCAGGGCGGTGAAGTCGTTGAGCAGGCGCAGCGTGCGCAGGCCGAACTCGGCCTTGACCGCCGACTGGGAGAAGGCCCAGTCGTGGTTGGTCATGCGGACCATGTCGCCGGTGATCGGGTTGGCAATCGCGATGGCCACCGCGGCCGGCGCGCCGCGGCCCAGTCCGTCGAGGTAGGCGCGCATGGCGGCCTGCAGCGTGGGGTACTGCGCGCCGGGCAGCACCTGCACGTCGGTGATCGGTGCGCCGGGTGCGGCCTGCCAGGCGAAACGGGCGTTGGTGCCGCCGATGTCGGCCAGCAGCCGGGCGGTGTCGGATGGGGTCAGGGACATGGCATCGGTTCCGGAAAAGGTCCCGGAATTATGCCGGAGCTGTAACCAAATTACAGCCTCCCTGGCCTCTGCGGGGGCTTCAGCCGAGCTGCGAGCGGGTCCAGCGCACGATGTCGGCGGCCCCCACGGCACCCGGCTGGCGCGCCACTTCGCGGCCGTTCACGAACAGCGCCAGCGTCGGAATGCTGCGGATGTTCAGCCGCGCGCCCAGCGCCTGCGCCTCTTCGGTGTTGACTTTGGCCAGGCGCACATGGGGCTCCAGCTGCTTCGCCGCAGCTTCGAACTGCGGCGCCATCATGCGGCAGGGGCCGCACCAGGGCGCCCAGAAATCCACCAGCACCGGCAGCTGCGAGCGCGCGATGTGCTTCTCGAACGCCGCCTCGTCCAGCGCGACCGGGTGGCCGTCGAACAGCGGGCGGTGGCATTTGCCGCAATCGGGGGTGGCCGACAGATCGGCCGGTGCCACGCGGTTGGTGGTGTGGCAGTGCGGGCAGACGACGTGCAGGGCTTCGGTGGCAACGGTCATGGGCGGCTCCAGGGTTTCCGCGCAGATGGGGACCACCCGTACCTATTCAAGAGACACCCCACCGGGTATGCCCCGGTCGCTCAGATGAGCTGACCGATCAGGCTCGCGACGAAGCTCAACAGGATGGTGGTGGTCAGCGGGATGAACCACTCGCGGCCGAAGGCCTTGAAGCGCAGGTCGCCCGGCAGCTTGCCGAAGCCCAGCTTGTGCAGCAGCGGCGTGAACCAGCTGATCAGCAGCAGGGCCAGGAAGATGACGATCATCCAGCGGATCACGGCGGTTCCTACAGGCGGTGCGTTCTGTCACCAGCGGCAAAGCCGATGGGGTGCCAGCCGTCGGCGCTGGGCGCTGGCGCCAGGCCGATCACCTTGAACAGCTCGCCCATCTCGTGCTCGTTGACCAGCTTGGAGAGCATGGCGTTCTCGCGCGGACCGGCGTCTTTCGCCACGTCCAGCAGGCCGCAGTTGATCAGGAAGCGCCCCTGCGAGGTGTAGCCCAGCACCGCCATGCCGGCGTCCTGCGCGGCCAGCGCGATGCCAGTGAAGTTCACATGCGCCGTGATGTCCTTGAGCCCCAGGTCGGTCAGCGGGTCGTCGTCGCTGCGGTGCGCGCGGTGGCAGATCAGCGTGCCCATGTGGCGCTGCGGGTGGTAGTACTCGGCCTCGGGGAAACCGTAGTCGATGAAGAAGGCCGCGCCACGCACCAGGCGCTCGGCCAGCGTGCGCACGAAGGCCTCGCCCTGCGGGTGGATCTCGGTCAGGTAGT
>CAMLQP010000306.1 GCA_946482115.1 uncultured Comamonadaceae bacterium | reverse complement strand
AGGGCAACGACATCGTGCTGTTCATGAAGGGCAGCGCCAGCTTCCCCATGTGCGGCTTCTCGGGCCGCGCGGTGCAGATACTGAAGGCCTGCGGCGTGGATACCAAGGGTCTGAAGACCGTCAACGTGCTCGACGACCCCGAGGTGCGCCAGGGCATCAAGGATTACAGCCAGTGGCCCACCATCCCGCAGCTCTATGTCAAGGGCGAGTTCATCGGCGGCTCGGACATCATGATGGAGATGTACGAATCGGGCGAGCTGCAGCAGTTGCTGAACGGCAACGCCTGACGTTGAGGCCCGGCATGGCTTGTGCTTGAATTGTTTTCAGGCACCGTTTTCCATGCCAGGAGGTCTTGATGGGTTCGAACAGTCTGGTCGCAACGCCCGCCTTGAACTTGCCCATTGCGCACATGCGCAGCGTGTTCCAGGCCGATGAGGTCGAGCGCAAGCTGGCCAAGCTGCAGGCCGTCAGCGAACGCGAGCACGAGGGCCTGCGCGCCACCTATGAGCGCATGCTGGAGCGCGGCCCGCAGCGCTTCGCGGTCAAGCCCTCGGGCCTGCCGCAGATGGAGCCGCTGTACGACCAGCTGCCCAACTTCAGCGAGGTGCTGGACGACCTCAAGCGGCAGGTGGCGCTGTCCACCGACAGCCGCGACGCGCTGGAGGTGACGCCTCTGCTGCTGCTGGGGCCACCCGGCGTGGGCAAGACCCATTTCGCGCGCCAGATGGCCGAGCTGCTGGGCACCGGCATGAGCCTGGTGCCCATGAGCGCCATGACGGCCGGCTGGCTTCTCTCCGGTGCGTCGTCGCAGTGGAAGGGCGCCAAACCCGGCAAGGTGTTCGAGGCACTGGTGGAAGGCCAGTACGCCAACCCGGTGATCGTGGTCGACGAGATCGACAAGGCCAGCGCGGACGCGCAGTACGACCCGCTGGGCGCGCTGTACAGCCTGCTGGAGCACGACACCGCGCAGCGCTTCGTGGACGAATTCGCCGATGTGGCGGTCGACGCGAGCCAGGTCATCTGGGTCACCACGGCCAACGACGAACGTGGCATTCCCGAACCCATCCTCAACCGCATGAACGTGTTCGAGATCGAGCCACCCAGCTGGGAGGCGGCCCGGCAGATCGCGGCCAACCTGTACCGCAGCATCCGCGAGGAGCACGACTGGGGCCGGCATTTCGAACCCGAACCCGCGCCGGACGTGCTCGATGCGCTCGCTGCGCTGGTGCCGCGCGAGATGCGCCGCGCGCTCATGACCGGTTTTGGCAATGCGCGGCTGGACCGGCGCGGCGCCATAGCCCCCGACGACCTGCCGCGCGCTGGCGCGGGCAAGTCGCGCATGGGGTTCATCCAGTAGCGCCTTCCTTCCACTGGCGCTGCGCCGCGAACACCGCGTTCGGGTACTCGGCGCGGCCACGGCTGCCGTTGTAGCGGCCCAGCGCCATGAACAGGTCGCCTTTCTCACGGTCCAGGTAGTGGCGCAGGATCACGCAGCCGAAGCGCAGGTTGGTCTGCATCACGAACAGCTTGCCCGCGTCACCGTCGCCGATCAGCCGGGCCCAGAAGGGCATGACCTGCATGTAGCCGCGCGCGCCCACGCGCGAGATGGCGAAGCGGCGGAAGGCGCTTTCCACCTGGATCAGGCCCAGCACCAGCGAGGTGTCCAGGCCGGCGCGGCGCGTTTCGTACCAGAGCGTCTGCAGGAACTCCACGCGCTGCTGCAGATCGGGTTTGCGCCGGGCCAGGCGCGGGCTCATTGCACCCAGCCAGCGCAGGTAGGCCATGCGCGCCTCGGTGCTGGGGAATTCGGGCTCCGGCGGGGCGCTGAAGGCGATCGCGCTGCTCAGCGCTGTGCGCACCGAGTCGATCAGCGGTTCCTCCAGCTGCCCGCCCGCGTGCGCGGCCCAGGGCCAGCTGGCGCCGCCCCATGCCGCAGCGCCCGCGAGCAGGCAGCGGCGGCGGTTCATCATGCGCTCAGGCGACCCTTGATATGGGCCGCCACGTCAGCCAGCGCCAGCCGGGTGGCCTCGGTGTCGCGGCGGTGCTGGTATTCCACCACGCCGTCCTTCAGACCCTTGTCGCCTATGGTCACACGGTGCGGCACGCCGATCAGCTCCCAGTCGGCGAACATCGCGCCCGGGCGCTCGCCGCGGTCGTCCAGCAGCACGTCCACGCCCAGCGCGGCCAGTTCGTCGTGCAGCTTTTCGGCGGCTTCGCGCACGGCATCGCTGCGGTCCATGCCGATCGGGCAGATCACCACGGTGAAAGGCGCGATGGCGTCGGGCCAGACGATGCCGCGCTCGTCGTGGTTCTGCTCGATGGCGGCCGCCGGCAGGCGCGTGATGCCAATGCCATAGCAGCCCATCTCGAAGAACTTGGGCTTGCCGTCGGTGTCCAGGAAGGTCGCGTTCATGGCCTTGCTGTACTTGGTGCCGAGGTAGAACACATGACCCACCTCGATGCCGCGCTCGATGGCCAGCACGCCCTTGCCATCGGGCGAGCGGTCGCCGTCGACCACGTTGCGCAGGTCGGCCACCTGGTCGGGTTCGGGCAGGTCGCGGCCCCAGTTGACGCCGGTCAGGTGGAAGTCCACCTCGTTGGCGCCGCAGATCCAGTCGGCCATTACCGCCACCTCGCGGTCGGCGACGAGCTTCACCGGCTTCTTGAGGCCGATCGGGCCCAGGTAGCCGGGCTTGCAGCCGAAGTGGTCCTCGATCTCGGCCACGGTGGCGAAACGGAACCCGGCGTCCAGGCCCGGCACCTTGTTCACCTTGACCTCGTTCATGTCGTGGTCGCCGCGCAGCAGCAGCAGCCAGACCTGGGTCTTGGCGATCTCGCCGGACTCGTCGAGCGTGTCCGTGGCCAGCACCAGCGACTTGACCGTGGTGGCCAGCGGCACACCCAGCAGTTCGGCCACGTCGGCGCAGGTGGCCTTGCCCGGAGTCGGGGTCTTGGCCAGGGGCTTGACGGCGGCCGGGCGTGGGCCGGCGGGCGCCAGCGCCTCGGCTTTCTCCATGTTGGCCGCGTAGTCGCTGTCGGGGCAGTAGACGATGGCATCCTCGCCGGTGGCGGCGATCACCTGGAACTCCTCGCTCAGGTCGCCGCCGATGGCGCCGCTGTCGGCCGCCACCGCGCGGTAGCGCAGGCCGAAGCGGTCGAAGATGGCGCGGTAGGCCGTCGCCATCACCTGGTAGCTGGTCTGCGCACTCTCGCGGTCGCGGTCGAAGCTGTAGGCGTCCTTCATGATGAACTCGCGCCCCCGCATCAGGCCGAAGCGCGGGCGGCGCTCGTCACGGAACTTGGTCTGGATCTGGTAAAGGTTCCGGGGCAACTGCTTGTAGCTGCGCAGTTCCTGGCGCGCGATGTCGGTCACGACCTCTTCGCTGGTCGGCTGCACGATGAAGTCGCGCTCGTGCCGGTCCTGGATGCGCAGCAGCTCGGGCCCCATCTTCTCGAAGCGGCCGGTTTCCTGCCACAGCTCGGCAGGTTGCACCACGGGCATGGTCAGCTCAACGGCACCGGCGCGGTTCATCTCCTCGCGCACGATCTGTTCGACCTTTCGGATCACCCGCAGGCCCATGGGCATGTAGGTGTAGATGCCCGCGCCCAGCTTCTTGATCATGCCGGCGCGCATCATGAGCTGGTGACTGACGACCTCGGCGTCCGCCGGGGCTTCCTTGA
>CAMLQP010000305.1 GCA_946482115.1 uncultured Comamonadaceae bacterium | reverse complement strand
TCTGGCCGGCGTCGATCTGGCCCAGGCCGCCCGCGATCATGATGGGCTTGTGGTAGCCGCGCTGCACGGTGTCGGCGTCGGTGGCCACGGTCTGCTCGTACTCGCGGAAGTAGCCCAGCAGGTTGGGTCGGCCGAACTCGTTGTTGAAGGCCGCGCCGCCCAGCGGGCCTTCGGTCATGATCTGCAGCGGGCTGGCAATGTGCTCGGGCTTGCCGCCCGGCTGGTCGGACCAGCCGCCCCACAGCTTGGACACGGTGAAGCCCGTCAGGCCCGCCTTGGGCTTGGAGCCCCGGCCGGTGGCGCCTTCGTCACGGATCTCGCCGCCCGCGCCGGTCGATGCTCCCGGGAAGGGCGAGATGGCCGTGGGGTGGTTGTGCGTTTCCACCTTCATCAGCACATGCTGGGTGACGCTACTTTTTTGATAGCTATTAGCGCTTGATTCACTAGCGCTTGCGGCCATTTTGGCTACAAAACGCTCGACCTGATGGCCTTCCATGACCGAGGCGTTGTCCGAATACGCAATCACCGTGTGCTGGGGCGCCAGCTGGTGCGTGTTGCGGATCATGCCGAACAGGCTCTTGTCCTGCGCCACGCCGTCGATGGTGAACTGCGCGTTGAAGATCTTGTGGCGGCAGTGTTCGCTGTTGGCCTGGGCGAACATCATCAGTTCCACGTCGGTGGGGTTGCGCCCCAGGCCGGTGAAGGCGGTGACCAGGTAGTCGATCTCGTCATCGGCCAGGGCCAGGCCCCAGGCCGTATTGGCTTTTTCCAGTGCCGCCCGGCCGCCGCCCAGCACGTCCACGTGGTCCATGGGCGCGGGCTGCAGCTCGGTGAACAGCGCCTGGGCGGCCTCGCGGCCCGCCACCACGCTCTCGGTCATGCGGTCGTGCAGCAGCGCGGCCACGGCAGCCAGCTGGGCATCGGTCAGCGAGGCCTTGCCCAGCAGCGGGTCCTTCAGCGTCAGGCGGTATTCGGTGATGCGCTCCACGCGCTTGAGCGCGAAGCCGCAGTTGTGGGCGATGTCGGTGGCCTTGGAGGCCCACGGCGACACGGTGCCGAAGCGCGGCGTCACCACGACCAGCGGTCCTTCGGTGGCGCCCGTGTAGGGGTCGCCATAGGTCAGCAGCGCCCCCAGGCGGTCGGCCGTGGCGGCGTCCAGCGGCGCGGTGGTGGCCACCAGATGGACAAAACGGGCCGAAATGCCCGTGATGCGCTCGTGGATGCCTTGCAGGCGGGGAAGCAGTTGCTGGACGCGGAAATCGCTGAGGGCGTTGCCGCCTTCGAAGGGGGAGATGTGGAGGGTCACGGTGGTGGCCTGGGAGTGGGCGCGCGGGCCGCTGTCCGGTCCGCGCCGCAAAGACCGCAATTTTAGCCGGGCTGGCCACCCCGCCCCGGCACCCCGGAGCATCCGGATGGGATAATTCCACCCCATGAACATCACCTACAAAGATGAAGCGGGCGTGGCCGGCATGCGCGTGGCCGGGCGGCTCGCCTCGGAAGTGCTGGACTACATCACCCCGTTCATCCAGCCGGGCATCACCACGCTGGAGATCGACCGCCTGGCCGCCGAGTGCATGGCCCGGCAAGGCTCGAAGTCGGCCACCATCGGCTACCAGCCCGGCGGCTACCCGCCCTACCCGGCCCACCTGTGCACCTCGGTCAACCACGTGGTCTGCCACGGCATCCCCAACGAGAAGCCGCTCAAGAAGGGCGACATCGTCAACGTGGATGTGACCGTGATCAAGGACGGCTGGTACGGCGACACCAGCCGCATGTTCCTAGTCGGCGAATGCTCCATCGCGGCCAAGCGCCTGTGCGCGCTGACCTACGACGCGATGTGGACGGGCATACAGATGGTGCGCCCCGGCATCCGGCTGGGCGACATCGGCCATGCCATCCAGACCTTTGCCGAAGGCCACGGCTTCTCGGTGGTGCGCGAATTCTGCGGCCACGGCATCGGCCAGAACTTCCACGAGGACCCGCAGGTGCTCCACTACGGCCGCCCGGGCACCGGAGTCGAGCTGCGCCCCGGCATGACCTTCACCATCGAGCCCATGATCAACCTGGGCCGGCGCGAGGTGAAGGAGTTCGGCAACGACGGCTGGACCATCGTCACCAAGGACCGCTCGCTCTCGGCCCAATGGGAGCACACCGTGCTCGTGACCGAATCCGGCTACGAGGTGATGACCCTCTCGGCCGGCGCGCCGGCGGCACCGGCCTTCGTGACGAACGCCCAGGCCGCGACCGCCTGAGCATGGACCAGGCCGCCGTCCCCGCGCTGGCCGACCTGCGCCAGCGCTACCGCGCCGACAAGGACGCGCTGCTGGCCCGCCTGCTGAACACCGGCAGCAGCACGCGCGGCGTGCGCAAGACGCTGCAGGACCTGGCCCGGCTGACCGATGGCGTGCTGCAGGCGCTGTGGCGGCAGGCCGGTTTCGCGTCCGATTTCGCGCTGGTGGCCGTGGGCGGCTACGGGCGCGGCGAGCTGTTTCCCCACTCCGACGTCGACGTGCTGGTGCTGCTGCCCGACGGCGCCCAGCCCGACACCGACAGCGCGCTCAAGGCCCGCATCGAAGGTTTCATCGGCGCCTGCTGGGACCTGGGGCTGGAGATCGGCTCCAGCGTGCGCAACGTGGCCGAATGCGTGCAGCAGGCCGAACACGACGTGACGGTGCAGACCGCCCTGCTGGAGTGCCGCCTGGTCTGCGGCCGGCGCTCGCGTTTCGTGGCCCTGTCGCGCCGGCTGGCCGACGCCATGGATCCCAAGGCCTTCTTCGTGGCCAAGAGCCTGGAGATGCGCCAGCGCCACCAGAAGTTCGAGAACACGCCCTACGCGCTGGAGCCCAACTGCAAGGAATCGCCCGGCGGCCTGCGCGACCTGCAGGTGATCCTCTGGGTGGCCAAGGCCGCCGGCCTGGGCCGCAGCTGGGACGAACTCGCCCGCCGCGGCCTGGCCACGCCGCTGGAGGCGCGCCAGATCAAGGCCAACGAGGCGCTGCTGAGCCTGATCCGCGCGCGGCTGCACCTGCTGTCGCACCGGCGCGAAGACCGCCTGGTGTTCGACCTGCAGACCGCCGTGGCCGAGAGTTTCGGCCTGAAGGCCCAGGTCGCCCCCGAAGGCGGCGGCAGCGCCCGTGGCGCGCGGCGCGCCAGCGAGGCGCTGATGCGGCGTTACTACTGGGCCGCCAAGGCCGTGACCCAGCTCAACCAGATCCTGATGCTCAACATCGAGGAGCGGCTGGGCCAGGATGAGGCCGGCCCCAAGCCGCTGCGCCCGATCAACGAGCGCTTCTTCGACAAGGGCGGCATGCTGGAGGTGGCCAGCGACAACCTCTACGTCCAGCAGCCGCACGCCATCCTGGAAACCTTCCTGCTCTACCAGACCACGGTGGGCATCAAGGGCCTGTCGGCGCGCACGCTGCGCGCGCTGTACAACGCGCGCCCGATCATGAACGGCGCCTTCCGCAGCGACCCGGTCAACCGGGCCACCTTCCTGCAGATCCTGCAGCAGCCCGAGGGCATCACCCACGCCATGCGGCTGATGAACCAGACCTCGGTGCTGGGGCGCTACCTCTGGGTGTTCCGCCACATCGTGGGCCAGATGCAGCACGACCTGTTCCACGTCTACACCGTGGACCAGCACATCCTGATGGTGCTGCGCAACGTGCGCCGCTTCTTCATCGCCG
>CAMLQP010000304.1 GCA_946482115.1 uncultured Comamonadaceae bacterium | reverse complement strand
AGATCGACCAGTCGTTCGTGCGCGACCTGCTCACCGACCCCAACGACGCCGCCATCGCGCGCACCATCCTGCAACTGGCGCAGAGCCTGGATCTGGATGTGGTCGCCGAGGGCGTGGAAACCGAAGGCCAGCGCCAGTTCCTCGAACTGATGGGCTGCAAGGCCTTCCAGGGTTACCTGTTCGGACGGCCCGCACCGCTAGAAGGAGATTGACCATGAACGCCCGCCTGCCCACCCCCGCGCTCGACGTCGACGCGCTGGACACTTTTGTCGGCAAACGCTGGGATGAGACCATCATTCCCGAGCTGACGCGCTACATCGAGATACCGGCCAAGTCGCCCATGTTCGATCCCGACTGGGCAGCCCACGGCCACCTCGAGAAGGTGCTGCAACGCGCCGCCGACTGGGTGCGTGCGCAGAAGGTCGAAGGCCTGCAGCTGGAGGTGGTGCGCCTGAAGAAGCCCGACGGCAGCGACCGCACGCCGGTGCTGTTCTTCGAGGTGCCGGCCAGCGCCGGCAGGGACGGCACGCCAGCCCCTGCATCCGGCCAGACGGTGCTGATGTACGGCCACCTGGACAAGCAGCCCGAGTTCACTGGCTGGCGCTCCGACCTGGGCCCCTGGACGCCCAAGGTGGACGACGGCAAGCTCTACGGCCGCGGTGGCGCCGACGACGGCTACGCGGTCTACGCCAGCGTGGCTTCGCTGCAGGCGCTCAAGGCCCAGGGTGTGGCCCACCCGCGCATCGTCGGTCTGATCGAAACCTGCGAGGAAAGCGGCTCGGGCGACCTGCTGCCCTACGTGGACGCGCTGCGTGCCCGCCTGGGCGACGTGGGCCTGGTGATCTGTCTGGACAGTGGCGCCGGCAACTACGACCAGCTCTGGCTCACCACCAGCCTGCGTGGCATGGCCACCGGCGTGCTCAAGGTGCAGGTGCTCACCGAGGGCATCCACTCGGGTGATGCCTCGGGCCTGGTGCCGTCGAGCTTCCGCATCATGCGCCAGGTGCTGGACCGCCTGGAGGACAGCACCACCGGCCGCCTGCTGCCCGCCAGCTTCCACTGCGAGGTGCCGGCCGAGCGCCTGGCCCAGGCCCGCGCCACCGCCGCCATCCTCGGCGAAGAGGTCTACAAGCGCTTCCCCTGGGCCCACCACGACTGCGGCGGCTCCAGCGTGTTTGCGCTGCCTACCACCACCGACCCGGTCGAGGCCCTGCTCAACCGCACCTGGCGGCCCACACTGTCGGTCACCGGCGCCGAGGGTTTTCCGGACCTGCAGAACGCCGGCAACGTGCTGCGCCCCTACACCGCCTTCAAGCTCAGCCTGCGCCTGCCGCCGCTGGTGGACGCGGCCCAGGCCGTGCAGGAGCTCAAGACCCTGCTCGAAGACAACGCCCCCTACCAGGCCAAGGTGACCTTCGACTCGCTCAGCGGTGCCACCGGCTGGAACGCACCCGCCGTGGCGCCGTGGTTCGAGGATGCGCTGCAGGTCGCCTCGCGCGCCAGCTTCGGTGGTGCCGGCTACGGCACCATCGGCCAGGGCGGCACCATCCCGCTGATGAACATGCTGAGCCAGGGCTTTCCGACCGCGCAGATGATGGTCTGCGGCGTGCTGGGTCCCAAGAGCAACGCCCACGGGCCCAACGAGTTCCTGCACCTCGACTACGCGCGCCGCCTCACGGCATCGGTGGCCCAGGTCATCGCCAAGATGCCATGACGACGACCTCCCAGGCCCCCTTCACCCTGCGCGACGGCCTCAACCTCGCCCTCTACGACTGGCCCCTGCCCGACAACGTGCGCCCGCGCGGCGTGGTGCTGATCGTGCACGGCCTGGGCGAGCATGCCTGGCGCTACGACCACGTGGCCCGGCGCTTCAACGCCTGGGGCTTCTGGGTGCGCGCCTACGACCAGCGCGGCCATGGCGAGTCGGGCGGCAAGCGCGGCGTGCTGGCCACCGACCACGCGCTGCTGGCCGATCTGGCCGAGGTGGTGGACGACACCCGCGAGCAGCTATGCAACCGCTGGGCCTGCCCGCTGGTCCTGCTGGGCCACAGCATGGGCGGCCTGGTGGCCTCGCGTTTCGTCGCCGGCCGCCTGCGCCCGGTGGAGGCCCTGATCCTGTCATCGCCCGCGCTGGACGCCGGCCTGAGCGCGGCGCAGCGGCTGCTGGTGAACGTGCTCTACCGCATCGCGCCCAACCTCGCGGTGGGCAACGGGCTGGACGCCTCGAAAATCTCGCACGACCCCGAGGTGGTGCGCCGCTACCAGACGGACAGGCTGGTGCACGACCGCATCTCGGCCCGGCTGGCCCGCTTCATCGACGCCGAAGGCCGCTTCGTGCGCGCACATGCCGCCGGCTGGACCGTGCCCACGCTGCTGATGTACGCCGGCGCCGACGCGCTGGTGAACCCGCAGGGCAGCCGCGAGTTCACCGCCGCAGCGCCCTCCGACGTGGTCAGCAGTCGCGGCTTCGACGGCCTGTACCACGAGATCTTCAACGAAGCCGACCCGGCCGAGGTGTTCGAGACGCTGGAGCACTGGCTGGACGGGCGGTTCTGAGCTTCAAGCTGCCGCCACTTCCCGCCGCCGCACCAGCGCCAGCCACACCAGCGCCACACCCGTCAACGCCACCGGCAGCAGCGAACCCACGTTGAGCCACTGCCAGCCCTGCGTGGTGACCAGCGCGCCCGAGGCGAAGGAGGTGAGGGCCATGGTGGCGAAGACGAAGAAGTTGAGCGCGGCCTGGGCGCGGTCTTTTTCCTCGGGCCGCCAGGCTTCCAGCGCCAGCGTGGTGCTGCCGGTGAACAGGAAGTTCCAGCCCACGCCCAGCAGGAACAGCGCCACCAGGAACTGGTGCAGCTCCACCCCCGTAAGCGCGACCGCGATGCAGGCGACGTTGAGCAGCACGCCCACGCCCATGATCTGCAGCACGCCGAAGCGCTTGATCAGGTGGCCGGTGAAGAAGCCCGGTGCGAACATGCCGATCACGTGCCACTCCAGCACCAGCGCCGCATCCGAGAACGGGTAGCCGCAGACCTGCATGGCCAGCGGCGTGGCGGCCATCAGCAGGTTCATCACGCCGAAGCCCAGCGCCGCGCCGGCGGTGGCCACGATGAACACCGGCTGGCGCATGATCTCGCCCAGCGGGCGGCCGCCGTCGGCGCCGGCCTTCTTTGGCGGTTCGGCCGGGAAGCGGATGAAGGCCATCACCGCCATGGACAGCAGCGCCACCACCGCCAGTGCCAGATAAGCGCCCGCGAACGGCGCCTCGGTCAGGTCGCGCGTGCGGCTGGCCAGGTTGGGGCCCACGATGGCGCCGATAAGCCCGCCGGCCAGCACCAGCGACACCGCCTTCTCGCGGAACGCGGGCAGCGCCAGCTCGGCCGCCGCAAAGCGGTAGAGCTGGCCGTTGGCGCTGTAGTAGCCCGCGATCACCGTGGCGGCCACCAGCAGCCAGAAGTTTCTGTCCAGCACGGCCCAGGCGCCCAGCAGCGCCGAGCCCAGCGCCACCGCCAGCCCGAGCTGGAACGACACCTGCCGCCCCCAGCGCGACTGGGTGCGTGCCACCAGCCCGGTGGACAGCGCGCCGCCCACCACGTAGCCCATCACCGGCAGCGTGGCCATCCAGCCCAGCGGCGCCAGCGCCAGCCCCACCAGGCCGTTGATGGCGATGAAGACCACGTTGTTGGTCAGGAACAGGCCTTG
>CAMLQP010000303.1 GCA_946482115.1 uncultured Comamonadaceae bacterium | reverse complement strand
TGGTCACGCTGCTGCTGGGCTGGCAGGCCACGCGCCTGCAGCTCAACGCCAGCTTTGAAAAGACCATTCCGACCAGCCACCCCTACATCCAGAACTTCCTGGCGCACCAGAGCGAGCTGAGTGGCCTGGGCAACGCGGTGCGCATCGCCGTGGCGAAACCCGAAGGGAGCATCTACGACGCGAAATACCTCGACACCCTGCGGCGCCTGTCCGACGAAGTGTTCCTGCTGCCCGGTGTGGACCGGTCGCGCATGAAATCGCTGTGGACACCGAGCACGCGCTGGGTCGGCGTGACCGAAGACGGCCTGGAAGGCGGGCCGGTGATCCCCGATGGCTTCGACGACTCGCCAGCCAAGCTGCAGCAGCTCGCCGCCAACGTGGCGCGCTCGGGCGAGATCGGCCAGACCGTGGCGCGCGATGCGAAGTCTTCGGTGATCTTCTTGCCGCTGCTCGCCAAGGACGCCGAGGGCCAGGCCATCGACTACGCCCGGCTCTCCAACGAGCTCGACGCGCTGCGCACCAAGTACGAGGCCGAAGGCGTCACGGTGCACATCACCGGCTTCGCCAAGATCGTGGGCGACCTGATCGACGGCGTGCGGGCGGTGCTGGTGTTCTTCGCCATCGCCGTGGCCATCGCCACCGCCATGGTGTTCTGGTACACGCGCTGCGTGCGCTCCACGCTGCTGGTGGTGCTGGCCTCGCTGATCGCGGTGGTCTGGCAGCTGGGCCTGCTGCCGCTGCTGGGTTACGCGCTGGACCCGTACTCCATCCTCGTGCCCTTCCTGGTGTTCGCCATCGGCATGAGCCACGGCGCACAGAAGATGAACGGCATCATGCAGGACGTGGGCCGCGGCGTGGACCAGCTGGTGGCCGCGCGCTTCACCTTCCGCCGCCTGTTCCTGGCCGGGCTCACGGCCCTCCTGGCCGACGCGGTGGGTTTTGCGGTGCTGCTGGTGATCGACATCCAGGTCATCCGCGAGCTGGCCATTGCAGCGTCCATCGGCGTGGCGGTGCTGATCTTCACCAACCTGATCCTGCTGCCGATTCTGCTGAGCTACACCGGCGTGAGCGCGAGTGCCGCGGCGCGCAGCCTGCGGTCGGAACAGGCCGACGCGGCGGGCGCGGACAAGCACCCGATGTGGGCCTTTCTCGACCGCTTCACCCGGCGCCCCTGGGCCACGGGGGCCGTGGTGGCCGGGCTGTTGATGGGGCTGGGCGGCTTCGCGGCCAGCACGCAGCTCCAGATCGGCGACCTGGACCCGGGCGCGCCCGAGCTGCGCGCCGACAGCCGCTACAACCGCGACGTGGCCTTCATGAACGCGGCCTACGGCGCCGGCAGCGACGTGCTGGCCGTGATGGTCAAGACGCCCGAAGGCCAGTGCTCGGCCTACGACACGCTCAACAAGGTCGACACGCTGGAATGGGAGCTGCGCCAGATCGACGGCGTGGAAAGCACCAACACGCTGGCGCTGCTGAACCGCCGCGTGCTCTCCGGCCTGAACGAAGGCAACCCGCGCTGGTACGAGTTCCTGCCCAACCAGGACATGCTCAACACCGTGACCGCCAGCGCGCCGCGCGGCCTCTACAACGACGCCTGCGGCCTGCTGACCATCTACGTCTTCTTGCGCGACCACAAGGCCGACACGCTCTCCCGCGTGGTGGACCACGTCGAGGCCTTCGCCCGGATCAACAACACCGCCGACACACAGTTCCTGCTGGCCGCCGGTTCGGCCGGCATCGAGGCCGCGACCAACATCGTGGTGAAGGACGCCTGGCGCACCATGCTGCTCATGGTCTACGGCGCCGTGGTGCTGCTGTGCTTCGTCACCTTCCGCTCCTGGCGCGCGGTGGTCGTGGCGGTGCTGCCGCTGGTGGTGACCTCGTTCCTGGCCGAGGCGCTGATGGTGGCGCTGGGCATGGGCGTGAAGGTCGCCACGCTGCCGGTGATCGCGCTGGGCGTGGGCATCGGCGTGGACTACGCGCTCTACATTCTGTCCATCACGCTGGCCCAGCTGCGCGAAGGCCAGAGCCTGTCCGAGGCCTATTACCGCGCCCTGCTGTTCACCGGCAAGGTGGTGATGCTGACCGGCGTCACGCTGGCCGTGGGCGTGATCACCTGGGTCGCCAGCCCGATCAAGTTCCAGGCCGACATGGGCCTGCTGCTGGCCTTCATGTTCCTCTGGAACATGCTCGGCGCCCTCGTGCTGCTGCCCGCGCTCGCGCACTTCCTGCTGCGGCCCGCGCCTGTGCGCGTCGCCGCGGCCCCATCCCTTTCCAACCCCCTCCCGGCCCACTGATCCCATGTTCAAGTACTTCCCCACCAACTACGTCTGGAACCTTTCCGTCAACCTGGCCATCGAGATGGGCGCGCGCATGGGCGAGATCGAAACCATGTGCGGGCCTTTGCAGGAGGCCGCCAAAGCTCCCGACGCCGCCGGCACCCAGGCTTTCCGCGAGACCTGGGTGAGCATGGCCGACCGGCTCTGCGAACTGGCCGCCGAAGACGAGGCCAAGGGCCGCCTGTTCTCTGCCGGCGAAAAGTACCGCCGCGCGTCCGCCTACCTGATCACGGCCGAGCGTCTGCAGGCGCACGATGCCCCCGGCCGCCTGGCCCTCTACCGGCGCGAGCTGGCGCTGTTCCACAAGGGCGCCAGCCTGATGCGCGACCGCGTCCAGCGCGTCGAGATCCCCTACGAGGGTTCGCACATCTCTGCCCTGTACTTCCCGGCCGAAGGCCTGCGGCCCGGCGAGCGCGCACCGCTGCTGGTGCAGCTCAACGGTCTGGACTCCACCAAGGAGATGAAGTACCTGGTCGGCCTGCCGGCCTGGCTGTCCAAGCGTGGCGTGTCCTCGCTGATGGTCGACCAGCCCGGCACCGGCGAAGCCCTGCGCCTGCAGGGCCTGACCGCGCGCTACGACGCCGAACACTGGGCCAGCCGCGTGGTCGACTGGCTGGAGCAGCACCCCGCCGTGGACCCGAAACGCATCGGCTGCGAGGGCGTCTCGCTGGGCGGCTACTACTGCCCGCGCGTGGTGGCGATGGAGCCGCGCTTTGCCTGCGGCGTGGCCTGGGGCGCCAACCACGACTGGCGCGACGTGCAGAAGCGCCGGCTGGAGAAGGAAGGCGACTTCCCCGTGCCGCACTACTGGGCCCACGTGTGCTGGGTCTGGGGCGCCAAGGACATCGACGACTTCATGCGCATCGCCGAAGACGTGCACCTGGACGGCGTGGTCGAGAAGATCCGCGTGCCGTTCCTCGTGACGCACGGCGAAAAGGATTCGCAGATCCCGCTCAAGTGGGCGCACCGCACCTACGAACAGCTCGTCAACAGCCCCAAACGCGAACTCAAGATCTTCACCGACCGCGAAGGCGGCGTGCAGCACGCGAGCTTCGACAACAGCATCAACGCCGGCCACTACATCGCCGACTGGGTGGCCCAGACCTTGGGCGGTCGCGCGGCCGCCTGAAACACCACACACACCACCGCACACAAGGGAACCTCACATGAACATCATCGGACTCGACGCCCTGGTCTTTGGCGTGGACGACCTCGCCGCCTGCCGCCAGTACCTCATCGACTACGGCCTGCGCGACGCTGGCGGCGACCGCTTCGAAGCGCTCGACGGCACCGCTGTGGTGATCCGCGCGAAGGACGACCCGTCGCTGCCACCGGGCCTGGGCACCGCCAGCATGCTGCGCGAAA
>CAMLQP010000302.1 GCA_946482115.1 uncultured Comamonadaceae bacterium | reverse complement strand
ACGGTCAAGTCCGACCTGGTGTCCGACGCCATCATCGCCGCCGCCAAGCGCCAGAAGTGCGACCTGATCGTGATGGCCTCGCACGGCCGCAAGGGCTTGAAGCGTCTGCTGCTGGGCAGCGAGACCACCCAGGTGCTGACGCACTCGCACATCCCCGTTCTGGTCTTGCGCTAGGCAGCGGCGGCGAACAGCCCCTTGTGCTGCTCGCGCAGCAGGTTCTTCTGGACCTTGCCCATGGTGTTGCGCGGCAGCGTATCCACCACGAAGCAGCGCTTGGGGATCTTGAAATTGGCCAGCTGGGCCTTGAGGTCGGCGATCAGCCGTTCGGGCTGCAGCGTGGCGCCCGGCCTGGCGATGACCACGGCCACGCCGACCTCGCCGAAGTCGGGGTGCGGCACGCCGATCACCGCGCTCTCGGCCACGCCCGGCATCTCGTTGAGGTAGCCCTCGATCTCGGCCGGGTAGACGTTGTAGCCGCCGCTGATGATCAGGTCCTTGGCGCGGCCGACGATGGTGACGTAGCCGCGCTCGTCCACCTTGCCGACGTCGCCCGTCCTGAAGAAACCATCGGCGGTGAACTCCTCGGCGGTCTTCTCGGGCATGCGCCAGTAGCCTTTGAACACATTGGGCCCACGCACCTGGATGCCTCCCACCTCGCCCGTCGGCACCGGCTGCCCGGCATCGTCCACCACGCGCAGCGTCACGCCCGGCAGCGGGAAACCCACGGTGCCGCCACGGCGCTCGCCGCCGGCATAGGGGTTGGAGGTCAGCATCACCGTCTCGCTCATGCCGTAGCGCTCCAGGATGGTGTGGCCGGTGCGCTCGCGCCAGTCGTTGAAGGTCTCGATCAGCAGCGGCGCAGAGCCCGAGACGAACAGGCGCATGTTCGCGGTGGCCGCGCGCGTCAGCCCGGGCTCGCCGAGCAGCCGGGTGTAGAGCGTGGGCACGCCCATGAACACGGTGGCGCGCGGCAGCCATTCGATCACCCGCTTTGGCTCGAACTTGCCGCACCACAGCATGCGGCTGCCATTGAGCAGCGCGCCGTGCAGCGCCACGAACAGGCCGTGCACGTGGAAGATGGGCAGCGCGTGGATCAGCACGTCGCCGGGTTTCCAGCCCCAGTAGTCCTTGAGCACGCGGGCGTTGCTCAGCAGGTTGCCGTGCGTGAGCATGGCGCCTTTGCTGCGGCCGGTGGTACCGCTGGTGTAGAGGATGGCGGCCAGGTCGTCGGCGCCGCGCGGCACCACCACGTGCCGGTCGCTGCAGTGGGCGGCGCGCTGCAGCAGCGTGCCGCTGCGGTCGTCGCCCAGCGTGAACACGTGCTGCGTGCCGGCCTTGAACGCGATCTGGCTGACCCAGCCGAAGTTGGCCGGCGAGCACACCACCACCGCCGGCTCGGCGTTGGTGATGAAGTAGCCGATCTCGGCGCTCTGGTAGGCGGTGTTCAGCGGCAGGAACACATGGCCCGCGCGCAGCGTGGCCAGGTAGAGCACGACCGCCTCCACCGACTTCTCGACCTGCACTGCGATGCGGGAGGCGGGCGGGATGTCCAGCCCCGACAGCAGGTTGGCCACCATGGCCGTGGCGCGGTCGAGGTCACGCCAGGAATAGCTCAGCCCGCTGTCGGTCTCGATGGCGACCGCGTCGAGGTCGGCCGGAAAAGCGGCCCGCAGGGCCGCGTACAGGTTGTCTTGGCTCATGAAGATACTGTTTCAGAAAAAAACGGTGTGCCACACCCCGTCAGGGAAGCGGCGGATCCGGCTCCGCCGGTCCGCTCGCATCGCCCCCCAGCGGGGGGTGACGTCGCAGGCGGCGCGGGGGGCTAATCAAATTTCGCTCCCGAGGCCTTGACCACGGCGGCCCAGCGCTTGACTTCGTCGCTGACGAAACTGCCGAACTGCTGGGGCGTGAGGGTACCGAAATCCGCGCCGTTGGCGGCCCAGGCGGCCTTGATCTCGTCGGTGGCGCCCAGCTTGCGGATCTCCTCGACGATGCGGGCCTGCACGTCGGCCGGCGTGCCCTTGGGCGCCCACAGCCCGTACCAGGTGGTGACGGTGTAGTCGGGCATGCCGAGTTCGGCGGCGCAGGGTACGTCGGGGAAGGCGGGGTTGCGCTGCTTGCCCGAAACCATCAGCGCCTTGATGCGCCCGCCCTTGATGTGCGCCGCCGATGAGCCGAGGCCGTCGAACATCAGGTCGACCGAGCCGCCAACGAGGTCGCGCAGCGCCGGGCCCGCGCCGGTGTAGGGGATGTGGGTGATGAAGGTCTTGCTCTGCTGCTTGAACAGCTCGCCTGCCAGGTGGTGCGAGGTGCCGGTGCCGGCCGAGCCGTAATTGAGCTTGCCAGGGTTGCGGCGCACCATCTCCATGAAGGCCTTGAAGTCGGCCACGGGAACGTTCTTGGGGTTGACCACCAGCACCTGGGGCACGTTGGCCACCAGCGCGATGGGGATGAAGTCCTTCTCGATGTCGTACTCGAGCTTGGGGTACATGGACGGCGCGATGGCGTGGTGCACCGCGCCCATGAACAGGGTGTAGCCGTCGGGCGCCGCCTTGGACGCGACGGTGGCGCCCACCGTGCCGCCGGCACCACCCTTGTTGTCCACCACCAGCTGGCGGCCGGTGGACTTGGCGAAGGCCGCCGACAGCGGGCGGGCGAAGGCGTCGGTGCCGCCACCGGCCGGGAACGGCACCACCACGGTGACGGGCTTGCTGGGCCAGGCGCCTTGCGCGCGGGCGGCGGGCAGCAGCAGGCCCAGGCCGGTGCCGGCGCCCAGCTGCAGCAGGGTGCGGCGTTGGATCGATGTTTTCATGGTTTGTCTCCTGTCGTTGTGTGCCGGTTGATCCGGCGTTGGGGTTACCTGAGCGTCAGTCCTTGAGCCAGCCTTCCACCTCGCCCGACATCGGGATGCGGCCCTGGGCCAGCTGGCCCCGGTGCCGGTCCAGCCGCTTGAGATCGTAGAGGTAGTTGACCATCACGCCATACGATTGTTTCAATCCCTTGGGCGACGGGTCGCCGGCCCAGTTGAGCCGCTCCACCCGGGCACCGTTTCCCAGGTGGAACCGCGCCACCGGGTCGAGCGGCTTGCCCTCCTGAAACTGGGTGCCCAGGTAGCGCGCGGCCGCGCGCATGAGAAAGCGGCGCTGCGGCGACTTGGGCGCCAGTTGCAGCGGCTGGTCCAGCTCGGCCAGCAGCGGCTGGGCGTCCGGCTGGCGCGCCAGCCACGACCGGAAACCGGGGATCGGCGACAGCGTGGCGAAGTGCCGCAGCTGCGGGAACTCCTGTTTGAGCGTGTCCACCACGTTCTTGATCAGCGAGTCGCCGAAGCTCACGCCTCGCAGTCCCGCCTGGGTGTTGCTGATGGAATAGAAGATGGCGGTGGTGGCCTTGGTGATGTCCACGGCGGCGGCCGACTCGTCGAGCAGCGGCACCACATTGGTGGCGATCTCGTCAACCAGCGCCACCTCCACAAAGATCAGCGGCACGCCCGGCAGCCGGGGATGGAAGAAGCCGTAGCAGCGGCGGTCGCTGTCCAGGCGGTTCTTCATGTCGGCCCAGCCCCTGACTTCGTGCACCGCCTCGTAGCGGATCAGCTTCTCGATCAGCGAGGCGGGCGAGTCCCAGGTGATGCGTTGCAGGTCGAGGAAGCCGACGTCGAACCAGGTGGAGAACATGTACTCCATCTCGACGTCGAGCGCGAGCAGCCGCC
>CAMLQP010000301.1 GCA_946482115.1 uncultured Comamonadaceae bacterium | reverse complement strand
CGGTGAAGTTCTCCTGCAGCATCAGCGGCATCTGCGGCGTGCGCTCGATGACCTGACGCACCAGGTCGGGCAGCAGGTAGGGGCCGATGGTGTAGATCACGCCCAGGCGCAGCGGGCCGGCCAGCGGGTCTTTGCCGCGCTTGGCGATCTCGCGGATGGCCGCCGCCTGTTCCAGCACGGTCTGGGCCTGGCGCACGATTTCCTCGCCCAGCGGCGTCACCGCCACCTCGCTCGCGTTGCGCTCGAACAGCTTGACCTCCAGCTCTTCCTCAAGCTTCTTGATCGCCACGCTGAGCGTGGGTTGCGAGACGTGGCAGGCCTCGGCGGCGTGACCGAAATGGCGCTCGCGAGCGACGGCGACGATGTATTTGAGTTCAGTCAGGGTCATGGGCCCTCCTATCGGATCAGGCTTTCAGATAGTCGGATTTTCCACCCAACCAGCGGTCTGTGTGTCGCCGGGCGTGTTCGGGGTGACGATCCAGCAGGCGCGGGGCCCATTCGCGCGCCCATTCCAGCAGGTGGGTGTCGGTGGCCAGATCGGCAAACCGCAGCAGCGGCGCGCCCGACTGGCGCGCGCCCAGAAACTCGCCGGGGCCCCGGATCTCCAGGTCGCGCCGGGCGATCTCGAAACCGTCGGTGGTCTCGGCCATCGCGCGCAGGCGCTCGCGGGCGGTCTCGCCCAGGCGACCGCCGTCGGGCGTGCTGTAGAGCAGCACGCAGGCCGAAGCCGCCGCGCCGCGCCCCACCCGGCCGCGCAGCTGGTGCAGCTGGCTGAGGCCAAAACGCTCGGCGTGTTCGATCACCATCAGGGAGGCGTTCGGCACGTCCACGCCCACCTCGATCACGGTGGTGGACACCAGCACGCCCATCTGCCCTTGGGTGAAAAGGTCCATCACCGCCTTCTTTTCCGCCTGCGGCATGCGCGAATGCAGCAGGCCCACCATCACGCCGGGCAAGGCCTCGCTGAGGTCGGCGTGTGTGGCGGTGGCGTTGGTCAGGTCCAGCGCCTCGCTCTCCTCGATCAGCGGGCAGACCCAGTAGACCTGCCGCCCTTGCGCCAGCTGGGCGCGGATGCGCTCCACCACCTCGTCGCGCCGGCTGTCGGCCACCAGCTTGGTGACGATGGGCGTGCGCCCGGGCGGCAGCTCGTCAATGGTGGAGACATCGAGGTCGGCGTAGTAGCTCATCGCCAGGGTGCGCGGAATGGGCGTCGCACTCATCATCAGCATATGCGGCTCCTGGCCGCTTTCCTGCATCTTTTCCCGCAAGGCCAGCCGCTGCGCGACGCCGAAGCGGTGCTGCTCGTCGATCACCGCGAGCGCGAGGTTCCTGAATTTCACCTTGTCCTGGATCACCGCGTGGGTGCCCACCACCAGCTGCGCCTCGCCGCTTTCGATGGCGGCCAGCATCTCGCGGCGCTCTTTCGTTTTCTGGCTGCCCGTGAGCCAGGCCACGCGGATGCCCAGCGGCTGCAGCCAGCCGATCAGCTTGACAAAGTGCTGCTGGGCCAGGATCTCGGTGGGCGCCATCAGCGCGCACTGCCAGCCGCTGTCGATGGCGACGGCGGCGGCCAGCGCGGCCACCACGGTCTTGCCCGAACCCACGTCGCCCTGCAGCAGGCGGTGCATGGGCACGGGCCGGGTCAGGTCGCGCGCGATCTCCTCCACCACGCGGCGCTGCGCGCCGGTGAGCTGGAACGGCAGTGCCGCCAGCAGGGCCTCATGCCGGCCGCCCACGCGGGTGCGCAGCACCGGCGCCCGCAGGGCCGCACGCTCGCGTTTGGACGTGGCCTGTGACAGCTGCTGGGCCAGCAGCTCCTCGGCCTTGAGTCGCTGCCAGGCCGGGTGGCTGCGGTCTTCCAGGGTGGCCATGGCCACGTCGGGCGCCGGGTGGTGCAGGAAACGCAGCGCCTCGCGCAGGCTCCACCAGGGGGCCTGGCCGTCGCGGGCCTTGAACAGGGGCGGCGGCGGCAGGTCAGGCGGCAGGGTCTCCGACAGGTCGGCCCGCGCCAGCCCGCTTTCCACGGCGCGCCGCAGGTAGGCCTGCGGCAGCTGGGCCACGGTCGGGTAGACGGGGGTGAGCGCCTGCGGCAGCGGCCCGCCCGCCGGCTGCACCGTGGGGTGCAGCATCTGCCGGCCCGCAAAACCCGCGCGCATCTCGCCGCGCACACGAACCTGGGCGCCTTCGGCCAGCGCCTTCTGGTGCGAGGGGTAGAAGGTGAAGAACCGCAGCTCCAGCGTGTCGCTGCCATCGTTGATCAGCGCCTTGAACTGGCGGCGCGCGCCAGGCATGACACCGCTGTGGACCACGGTGCCTTCGACCTGGCCCATCTCGCCATCGGGCACGTCGGCGATGCGCTGCAGCCGCGTCTCGTCCACATAGCGCAGCGGCAGGTGCAGGGCCAGATCGATGTCGCGCACCAGGCCCAGCTTGCGCAGGGCTTTCTGGGGGGGCGACAAGGGCTTGGCTTCGGGCATGGGACAATTGTGCCCTCCCGAAAACCTTGGAACGGGCCTGTCCGGCCCTCAAGCGCATGCCTGTCTCCCCCCGATCCTTCACCCTGAGCGACTTCGACTTCGCTCTGCCCCCCGAGCTCATCGCCCAGCACCCCGCGCCCGAACGCAGCGCCTCGCGCCTGCTCGACGGCCGCGCCGCCGCCCCGGTGGACCGGGTGTTCCGCGAACTGCCCGGCCTGCTGCGCGCCGGCGATCTGCTGGTCTTCAACAACACCCGCGTCGTCAAGGCCCGCCTGTTCGGCGAAAAAGCCACCGGCGGCAAGCTGGAGCTGCTGGTCGAGCGCGTGCTGCAGGGCCACGAGGTGGTGGCGCACATGAAGGTCAGCAAGAAGCCCCCGGTCGGTGCCGTGCTGCACATGGCCGGCGGCTTCAGCGCCGAACTGCTCGGGCGCTGGCCGCGCGAGGACGGGCCCCTGTTCCGCTTCCGCTTCTCGGACGAGCCCCATGCGCTGATGGCGGCCCACGGCCACGTGCCGCTGCCGCCCTACATCACCCACGCCGACGACGCCGACGACGAACGCCGCTACCAGACCGTGTTCGCCAAACACCCGGGCGCCGTGGCCGCACCCACGGCCGCGCTGCATTTCGACGAGGGCGTGCTGGCCGACCTGAAGGCGCGCGGCGTGGACACCGCCGAGGTCACGCTGCACGTGGGCGCCGGCACCTTCCAGCCGGTCAAGACCGAAAACATCGCCGAGCACCACATGCACAGCGAGTGGTACCAGGTGCCGCCCGAAACCGAGCAGGCCATCCGTGCCTGCCGCGCGCGCGGCGGCCGCGTGGTGGCCGTGGGGACCACCACCGTGCGCACGCTGGAGAGCTGGGCCGCCAGCGGCCAGGCCACCGGCGACACCGAGATCTTCATCACCCCCGGCTTCGGCTTCCGGGTGGTGGACCTGCTGATCACCAACTTCCACCTGCCCAAGAGCACGCTCATGATGCTGGTCAGCGCCTTCGCGGGTTACGAACGCATCATGGCGCTCTACCGCCACGCCATCGCACAGACCTACCGCTTCTTCAGCTACGGCGACGCCATGCTGCTCGAAAGGACACCCCATGCTGCCGTTTGACCTGCTCAAGACCGACCCCGACAGCCACGCCCGCCGCGGCACGCTCACGCTCAACCACGGCGTGGTGCAGACCCCCATCTTCATGCCCGTGGGCACCTACGGCACCGTCAAGGGCGTGATGCC
>CAMLQP010000300.1 GCA_946482115.1 uncultured Comamonadaceae bacterium | reverse complement strand
CCACGCTGCCCGCAAAGTCCAGCAACAGGTCTTCCAGCCAGGTGATGCTGTCCAGGTCCAGGTGGTTGGTCGGCTCGTCCAGCAGCAGCACGTCGGGCCGGCTCACCAGCGCCTGGGCCAGCGCCACGCGCTTCTTGTTGCCCCCCGACAGCGTGCCCACGGTGGTGCTGCCGTCCAGGTGCAGGCGGTGCAGGGTTTCGTCCACCCGCTGTTCCCAGTTCCAGGCGTCCAGCGCCTCGATGCGGCTTTGCAGCGCGTCCAGGTCGTGGCCTTCGCCTCCGCCGAGGTACAGCTCGCGCGCCTCGATCGCGTCCCGCAGGCCGGCGCTGGCAGCGTCGAACACCGTGGCTTCCAGGTCCAGCAGCGGTTCCTGGGGCACATAGGCGATGCGCAGGCCGTTCTGCACCTGCACCGTGCCGTCGTCGGGTTTGTCCAGCCCTGCCAGAATCTTGAGCAGCGAGGACTTGCCCGTGCCGTTGCGCCCGATCAGCCCCACGCGTTCCTGGATTTCGAGCGAAAAATCGGTGTGGTCGAGCAGCGGCACGTGGCCATAGGCCAGGTGCGCGTTGGAGAGGGTGATCAATGCCATAAGGCTGGGGATTATCCGCCGCCGCACTATAGTGACTGTCTGCAAATGTGGGAGACGACGGATGGATCTGATGGTCAACGGCCAGGCGCACCCGGTGGAGGCGCCGCCCGACATGCCCCTGCTGTGGGTGCTGCGCGAACAGCTCAACCTGACCGGCACCAAGTTCGGCTGCGGCGTGGCCGCCTGTGGCGCCTGCACCGTGCGCGTGGACGGCCAGCCGGTGCGCTCCTGCGTGCAGCCGGTGTCGGGCGTGGCGGGCAAGCGCATCCAGACCATCGAAGGCCTGGCCCAGGGTGGGCGCCTGCACGCGCTGCAGCAGGCCTGGGTGGACGAGCAGGTGCCGCAGTGCGGCTACTGCCAGTCCGGCATGCTGATGGCGGCGGCCGCGCTGCTGGAGCGCAAGCCCCGGCCGACCGACGCCGACATCGACGCCGCCATGACCAACCTGTGCCGCTGCGGCACCTACCAGCGGGTGCGCCGGGCCATCCACCGCGCCGCCCGGGGAGGTGCAGCATGAAGCGCCGCACGCTGCTGCTGGGCACCGCTGGCCTGGCCGGCGCCCTGGTCGTGGGTTGGGGCCTGGCGCCGCCGCGCTCGCGCCTGGGCAAATCCGACCTGTGGCGCCCGGCCGAGGGCGAGGTCGCGCTCAACGGCTGGATCAAGGTTGCGGCTGACGGCAGCGTGGCGCTGGCCATGCCGCGCAGCGAGATGGGGCAGGGCGTGCACACCGCGCTGGCCATGCTGGCGGCCGAGGAGCTGGACCTGCCGCTGGAGCGGGTGCGCCTGCAGCAGGCCGGCGCCGACGCGATCTACGGCAACGTGGCCATGTTCGTGGCCAGCCTGCCGTTCCACCCGCTGGAGTCCGAGGGCGAGAGCAAGCCCCTCAAGGTGCGCGCCGGCGAGTGGATGGTGTCCAAGGTCGCGCGCGAACTGGGCATCAACGCCACCGGCGGCTCGTCCAGCGTGGCCGATGCCTGGGGGCCGGTGCGGCTGGCGGCGGCCACCGCGCGCGCGGCCCTGCTGGGGGCGGCGGCCGCGCAGTGGAAGCTGCCACTGGATGAATTGCAGGTGAAGGACGGCGTGATCAGCCACGCCTCCGGACCGCGCGCGCATTTCGGGGAGCTGGCCCGCGCGGCGGCAGCCAGCCCGCCCGGGGCGGTGACCGTCAAGCCCGCCGACCGCTTTCGCCTGCTGGGCCGGGCGGCGCCGCGGCTGGACATCCCGTCCAAGGTGGATGGCTCGGCCCGCTATGGCATCGACGTGCGCCCCGAGGGCCTGCTGTATGCCGCCGTCCGCATGTGCCCACAGCTGGGCGGCGCACCGGGCGCCATCGACGCCCAGGCGGTGCTGGGCATGCCCGGTGTGCGGCGTGTCGTCACGCTGCCGTCCTACGCGGGCAGCACCGCTGGCGTGGCGGTGGTGGCCACCAGCTACTGGCTGGCCCAGCAGGCGGTGCGCGCGCTGCCCGTCGAATGGCGCGGCCGGCCGGCCGGCGACCTCGACACCGCGCAGATCGAACAGCAGCTGTGGCAGGCCGCGGATGGCGACGGCGGCACCACCTTCCATGAGCGGGGCGACTGGGCCGCCGCCCGCGCCGGCGCCGCGCGCACCGTGACGGCGGACTACTTCGCGCCCTACCTGGCCCATGCCACGATGGAGCCGATGAACTGCACCGCCCAGATCACCGACCGGGGCGTGCGCGTCTGGGCGCCCACGCAGGTGCCTCAGATGGCGGCCGCCATGGCCGCGCGCGTGGCCGGCGTGCCGGTGGAGCGGGTCGAACTCGAAGTGACCCAGCTGGGCGGTGGTTTCGGCCGCCGGCTGGAGGTGGACGTGGTGGCGCAGGCGGTGCGCATCGCCCAGGACTGCGGTGGCCGCCCGGTGCAGCTGATCTGGTCGCGCGAGGAAGACACCACCCACGACTTCTACCGGCCCATGCAGGTGGCGCGCCTGGCGGCCAGCCTGTCCGCCGAAGGCGAGGTCACGGGGCTGTCCATCGTGTCGGCCGGCGACGCCATCACGCCGCGCTGGATTGCGCGCGGCATGCCGGCGCTGGCCGGGCCGGTGGACACGCCCGACAAGACCACGGCCGAAGGCCTGTTCGATCTGCCCTACGGCATCGCCCACCAGCGCATGCGCCATGTGGCGACGCGCAGCGGCGTGCCCGTGGGCTTCTGGCGCTCGGTGGGCCACTCGCAGAACGCCTTCATGTCAGAGGGCTTCATCGACGAGCTGGCCGCCGCCGCGCAGTCCGACCCGCTCGCGTTGCGCCGCCGCCTGCTGGCCGGGGCGCCCCGCTACCGCGCGGTGCTCGATCTGGCGGCCGAGAAGGCCGGCTGGGAACAGCCGCCACCTGCTGGCCGGGCGCGCGGCATCGCGCTGCACGAGTCGTTCGGCTCCATCGTGGCCCAGGTGGTGGAGGCATCGCGCACGCCAGAGGGCCTGCGCGTGCACCGCGTGGTCTGCGCCATCGACTGCGGCACGGTCGTCAACCCCGACACCGTGGCCCAGCAGATGGAGAGCGCCGTCGTGTTCGGTCTCACGGCCGCGCTGCACGGACGCATCGACCTCGAGAAAGGCGCCGTGCGCCAGGGCAACTTCCCCAGCTACCCCCTGCTGCCCCTGGCCCAGGCGCCCGAAGTCGTCACCTATATAGTGCCTTCCGCACGCCCCCCTGGCGGGGTGGGCGAGCCGGGTGTGCCACCGCTCGCACCAGCGCTGGCCGGCGCTTGGTTCGCACTCACCGGGCAGCGCCTGCGGCGCCTGCCGCTGTCACTCGCCGCCTGAAAACTTTTTTCGGGCCGCTTTGACAGGGCTCGAAAAAGTGTCGTATACTGCGAGGCTCCGCTGACAACGAGGCGCTGATTGCAAAGCGATCTGCCACCGCTGTAGCGAAGCCGGAAGGAAGACAAAAAATTCAAGAATTTTTTGACGACTGACCAAAAACTGTGTCATAATACGAGGCTCTGCTGATCGCAGCGGGGTTGAGAGACAGAGTGGTTCATTAAGAATTTACAGCCGATAAGCGTGGGCGTTTGAGTGGCGAGAAGCCTGCAGGTCTTAGGACCAATCAAACGCTCATGAGAATAGAAGTGAAGTTCACTTCAATTCCGTTTTTATGAGTAA
>CAMLQP010000299.1 GCA_946482115.1 uncultured Comamonadaceae bacterium | reverse complement strand
ATGACCTTCGTGTTTTTCACGGGTGCGCAGAGGGCGTTCTCCATGGGCTGGCGCGAGGCCGCCCGCCCGCTGCTCATGGACTATGTGGACCAGCTGACCCGGGAGTGCACCGCCGGCGGCCCCACGCCCAGCGTCGAGCGCGCGCGGGCCATCATCGGGCGCCTGCCGCTGACAGTCACCATCACCGGCCCGCAGATCAACTGGTCGTCGCACCCCGACCAGGACCCTCCCGACTGGCTGCGGGACAAGCCCGGAACAGACGCCTCCTGGCGCGGCGACGATGCCGACAACGGACCCGACTGGCAGGGCATCCTGCAGCGCACCACCGCCGACGGGCATGTGCTCACCTTCGGCATCAACGGCGAGGCCTTCGAGCGCAAGCCGCGCATGATCGGCTTCGCGCTCACTGGGCTGCTGGTGCTCACGCTGCTGGCCTGGCTGTATGTGCGTCACCTGCTCAAACCGCTGGACGCCATCGGCGAGGGCGCGCGTCGCTTCGGCAAGGGCGACTTCAGCCAGCCGATTCCCGAGCGCTGCATCCACGGTCCCGACGAACTGGGCGAGCTCGCGACCACCATCAACACCATGGGCCAGGACATCCACCAGATGCTCGAAGCCAAGCGCGCGCTGCTGCTGGCGATCAGCCACGAGCTGCGCAGCCCGCTCACCCGGGCGCGCCTGAACGCCGAGCTGCTGCCCGAGACCGCGGACGTGAATCCGCAGCGCGACGCCCTGCTGCGCGACCTGCAGGAGATGGCCTCGCTGATCAGCGACCTGCTGGAAAGCGAGCGGCTGGCCGGCAACCACACGGCGCTGCAGCGCGCGCCCACCGACCTGCCGGCGCTGGCCCGGCAGGTGATCGACGAACTCCGGGCACGACACCCCGCTGCGGCGAAGGTGGCGGTGCAGGCGCCCGGGAACATGCCCGCCGCGTCGGTGGATGCTTCTCGCGTGCGCCTGCTGCTGCGCAACCTGGTGGACAACGCGCTGCGCCACGGCGCCGACGCCGCCCAGCCGCCGTCGGTGACGCTGTCGTCGGACGCTGGGACCGTCACCCTGGAGGTGCGCGACCACGGGCCCGGTGTGTCCGAGGAGCAGTTGGCCCATCTCGCGCAGGCCTTCTACCGCCCGGACAGCGCGCGCACCCGCGCGGCCGGCGGTGTGGGGCTGGGCCTGTACCTGTGCCGCCTGGTGGCGCAGGCCCACGGCGGGAGCTTCTCGGTGCGCAACGCGCAGCCGGGGCTGGCGGTCACGGTGACGCTGCCGCCGGGTTGACGAGGGTCATCGCCAACGGCTTGTGCTTGTGCAATGCTGGCGGCATGCCACACACGACACCCTCCTGTTTGCCCGGTTTCGCCACCGCCCCCACCCGCTTCCTGTTCTTCACCGGCAAGGGCGGGGTGGGCAAGACCTCGCTGTCCACCGCCACCGCCATTGCGCTGGCCGACAGTGGACAACGCGTGCTGCTGGTCAGCACCGACGCGGCGTCGAACCTCGATGAAATGCTGGGCGTGGCGCTGTCCAACCGTCCGGTGGACGTGCCCGGTGTGCCGGGGCTGCAGATGCTCAACATCGACCCCGACACCGCCGCCGAGGCCTACCGCCAGCGGGTGCTGGCGCAGATGGAGGCGGGTGCCAGCGAGGACGAGCGCAACACCGTGCGCGAGCAGCTCTCGGGCGCCTGCACCACCGAGATCGCCGCCTTCGACGAATTCGCCGCGCTGCTGGCGGGCGAGGGCATCGACGGGGGTTACGACCATGTGGTGTTTGACACCGCGCCCACCGGCCACACCCTGCGCCTCTTGAGCCTGCCCAAGGCCTGGACCGGCTTCCTCGCCGGCAACGACCGCGGCGCCTCCTGCCTCGGCCCGCACTCGGGCCTGAAGATGCAGGAAGCGCGTTTCAACGCCGCGCTGCAGGCCCTGAGCGACCCTGCGCTCACCACCGTGGTGCTCGTCACCCGGCCCGACCCGCGCCCCATGCAGGAAGCCGCGCGCACCGCCGAAGAGCTGCGCCAGCTCGGCCTGGCCAACCAGCGCCTGGCCGTCAACGGCGTGTTTCACGCCACCAGCGCCAACGACCCCATCGCCAACGCCATCGAAGCCCTCGGCCGCCAGGCCCTGAACGAAATGCCCGACGCGCTCGCGCGCCTGCCGCGCGACGAGGTGCCGCTGCACGCCTTCGACACCGTGGGTCTGCCCGCGTTGCGGGCGCTGCTGCAGGGCGGTGACGTGACCGTCCCCGCGCCCCATGCGACCACCCCCGCGCTGCCCGCCGAACCGTTGTCCCGCATGGCCGACGAGCTCGCCGCCGTCGGCCACGGCCTCATCATGGTCATGGGCAAAGGTGGCGTGGGCAAAACAACAATAGCCGCCGCGCTCGCCGTGGGCCTGGTGCAGCGCGGCCACAGCGTGCACCTCACCACCACCGACCCGGCCGCCCACGTGGCTGACGCGCTGAACGGCAGCCTCGAAGGACTCAAGGTCGGCCGCATCGACCCCAAGGCCGAGACCGCCGCCTACATCGCCAAGATCATGGCCACCCGCGGCAAGGACCTCGACGACGAGGGCCGGGCCCTGCTGCTGGAGGACCTGCAGTCGCCCTGCACCGAGGAAGTGGCGGTGTTCCACGCCTTCAGCCGCGTGGTCAACGAAGCGCGCTCGTCCTTCGTCGTGCTCGACACCGCGCCCACCGGCCACAGCCTGCTGCTGATGGACGCCACCGGCGCCTACCACCGGCAGATGACGCGGCAGTACGAGGGCATGACCAATGCGAAGCACATCATCACGCCCCTGATGCGGCTGCAGGACCCGGACACCACGCGGGTGATCATCGTCACGCTGCCCGAGGTCACACCGGTGAGCCAGGCGGCCGCGCTGCAGGAAGACCTGCGCCGCGCGAAGATCGAACCGTGGGCCTGGGTGATCAACAAGAGCATGGCCGCCACCGGCACCAACGATTCGCTGTTGCAGGCGCGGCTGGCCGGTGAGCTCCAGCAGACCGAGCGCATTGCCAGCGGGTTGGCCAGGCGCACCTTTGTATTGCCCTGGCTGGCCCAGGCACCCGTGGGGGTGGCGGCGCTGGGCGCACTGGTGACGCCCGACCTGTAGAGGTCAGAGGCCGTCGTCGGCGGGTTGCTGCGGTGCCGGCCTGAAGAGCAAGCCGACACCGAAGGCCAGCGCGTCAGCGCCCATGGAGCACAGGCGCATCACCAGGGCCACGCCCAGGGCGGTTTCCAGGCCGATGGCCGGCCCCATGAGCTGGATCATCACCGCTTCGCGCACACCGATGCCGCCTGGCGATCCGGGCACCAGGAAGCCGGCGGTCCACGACACCGCGAACAGCAGGATCATTTCCAGCAGGTCGATCTCGGGGTGCTGGAACAGTTCGGCCGCCAGCAGCTCCACCACACCACCCAGCACCACGAAGGAGAAGGCGATCAGCCCGGCCACGCTCATGGCGGTGAGCAGGCGGGGTTCGGCCAGCAGCTGGCCACGGCCGAGCTTGCGGCTCAGGCCCGGCAGCAGGCGGTTGACGACGCGCACCGCCACAAACGGCGCGATCAGCATGGTGACGGCGACGGCCGCCAGGTAGCCCGGGTGGCTGGTGTCGACCAGGCCTTCGTGCAGGTCGTTGACGACGAACAGCAGGGCCGCCACGGCGAAGATGCCGCTGATGCCCAGCACCCAGAAGGTTTCCATGGCCATGGTGGCGATGGTCT
>CAMLQP010000298.1 GCA_946482115.1 uncultured Comamonadaceae bacterium | reverse complement strand
TGCAGCGCGCGCTGCAGTACGCCGCCACCTTCGGCTACACCGTGTGGCTGCGCCCGCAGGACTTCTGGCTCGGCAAGGGTGTCGCCGCCAGCGGTCCGCTGGCCACGCGCATGGGCCTGGCCGGCGTGCCCGCCGCGGCCGAGACCATCGCGCTGCACACGCTGTTCGAGCTGCTGCGCGGCGTGCACAAGAGCAGCCAGTCGGCCGGCGAGAAGGGCGTGCATGTGCACCTGTGCCGCATCAGCAGTGCCGCAGGCCTGGATCTGGTGCGACAGGCCAAGGCCGAGGGCCTGCCGGTGAGCTGCGACGTGAGCGTGCACAACCTGCACCTGACCGATGTGGACATCGGCTTCTACGACAGCCGCGTCCGCCTGCAGCCGCCGCTGCGCCAGCAGCGCGACCGCGAGGCCCTTCGCGCGGGCCTGGCCGACGGCACCATCGACGCCCTGGTGTCCGACCACAACCCGGTGGACGCCGACGCCAAAGTGCTGCCCTTTGCCGAAGCCGAGCCCGGCGCCACCGCGGTGGAGCTGCTGCTGGGGCTGGCGGCGAAGTGGGCGCAGCAGGACGGCCTGGGCCTGATGCAGGCGCTGGCCGTGCTCACCAGCGGCCCGCAGGCCGTGCTGGGCGGTGCGCTGGGCACGCTGCAGCACAGCGTGGGCCAGATCAGCGTGGGCGGCGCGGCCGACCTCTGCCTGTTCGATCCCAACGCCAGCTGGGCGGTGGACCCGGCGGCCTTGCGCAGCCAGGGCAAGCACACCCCGTTCGAAGGCCACGAGATGCCGGCGCGCGTGCGCGCCACGCTGGTGGCCGGCCAGGTGGCCTACGAGGCAGCCCGGGCCGCGGCGTGAGCGGCCGGAGGCGCCCGGTCCTGGCCGCGGGGTGGCGCATCCTGCGCGCCCTCGGCCATGTGCTGCGCGGCCTGTGGATCATCCGCAGCGAGTTCGGCAAGCTCACACCCGACGCCACCGACCTGCTGGTGCGCGAGTGGACCCGGCACATGCTGGACATCCTGGGCATCACGCTGCAGGTGCGCGGCACGCCACCGGCGCACGGCCCGCTGCTGGTGGTCGCCAACCACATCTCCTGGCTGGACATCCTGGTCATGAACGCGGCGCGACCGTCGCACTTCGTGTCCAAGGCCGACGTCAAGGCCTGGCCGGTGATCGGTGCGCTGGTGACCGGCGCGGGCACGCTCTACATCGAGCGCGAGAACCGGCGCGACGCGATGCGCGTGGTGCACAAAATGGCCGAGCACCTGCGCGGGGGCGACATCCTGGCGGTGTTTCCCGAGGGCACCACCGGCGACGGCCAGGCCCTGCTGCCCTTCCACGCCAACCTGATCCAGGCCGCGATCACGGCCGAGGCGCCGGTGCTGCCGGTGGGTCTGAGCTATGTCGATGCGGAACGGGGCGGGCGCCACGATGCGCCGCTGTTCATCGGCGACACCACGCTGCTGCAGTCGCTGTGGAACACCCTGCGCGCCACCGGTGTGCAGGCGGTGGTGCACTACGGAGAGCCGCAGCGCGCCGAGAGGCGCGACCGCCGCACCTGGGCGCAGGACCTGCGCGACGCGGTGACCGCGCTGCGCGAGGGCTGATCGTGCTCACTTCGCCTTTGCGCGGGCCAGCATCAGTTCGGTGTTGGCCTTGCGGTCGGCGTTGACCCTCTGCACCGCCGGGCGCTCGCCAATGCGCTTGAGGTAGTCGCGCACTGGCAGGTCGGCCAGCACATCCTTGCCGTAGATGATCTTGCTGGCGCTGCTGACCAGCGGCAGGTGCACCGCGGCCCCCACGTCGGCCAGCGTGAATTCGGCGCCGCCGATGAAGGACGGGAAGCTCGCCAGCTTGGCGAAGGCGGCCACGTTCTTCTCCAGCTGCTGGCCGGCCTTTTCCTTGGCGGCGTCGCTGACCTTGCCACCGAAGAAGGCTTCGGGGTACAGGTTGCGTGCCACCAGCTCCAGGTGCAGTTCGATGAAGCGCAGCAGCTCGCGCGCCTTGGCGGCAGCGAACGGCTCGGCCGGCAGCAGCGGGTGCTGCGGGTACTTCGCTTCCAGGTATTCGAGGATCACGGTCGACTCGCACAGCGGACCTTCGTCGGTTTTCAGGTAGGGCACCTTGCCCAGCGGGCTGGCGGACAGATCGGTCTGGCCGACCCAGACCAGTTCCTCCTGGAACGGGACGCCTTTTTCGAGCAGGGCGAGCTTGACCTTGTTGTAGTAGTTGCTGGCCGAGAAGCCACAGAGGGTGAGCATGGGGTGTCTCCTGAAGGTGGGTCGAACTCCGGCATCGTAGGGGCCGGTGTGGCCGGCATGCGTCGCCAACCGGACCGCGCTGTTAACATCGCCCGATGCCGTTCCTGCGCCTGCGTCGCCGTTTTGCCGCCTGGCTGGCCATTGTGGCCATGCTGCTGGGCGCGCTCGCGCCCACCATTGCGCAGGCCCGGATGGGTGGCAGCGACCGCGCCGACTGGCTGGAGATCTGCACCACCACCGGCATGGTCTGGGTCAAGGCCGACACCGGCGAGCTGGCGCAGAAGGTTGATGGCCAGCCCGCGGGCGCCGATGACAGCCCGCACTGTCCCTGGTGCACCCTGCACGGCGGCGCCAGCGGCCTGCCACCGGTGGAGGCCGTCGCCGTGTTGCCGGCTCCGCTGGCCGAACAGACTCCCGCGTTCTACCGCGCGCCCCTGACCGGCACGGTCTGGGCGACAGCCCATTCCCGGGCGCCCCCGCTGAGCCTCTGAAAAACCGCGCCGTGGCGTGTTCCTGCGGGAATGCGCCTGTGTTGTCCGTTTTCAGGGGGCTCCATGCCTCACGTACCTTCTTCATCGCTTTTCCTTGTGCCCCTGCCGGGGCGTCGCCAGAGCCTGTTGTGGCTGGCGGCCGGTGTCGCCGGGCTGCTGTCGGGCTGTGACCGGCTGTCCCCGGGCGGCCAAGCGGCGGCGCCCGCCTTCAAGGGCATCGACATCACCGGCGCCGACCACGCCCGCGGTTTTTCGCTGACCGACTTCAACGGGCAGCCCCGCACCCTGGCCGACTTCCGGGGCCGGGTGGTGATGCTGTACTTCGGCTTCGTGCAGTGTCCCGACGTCTGCCCGACGGCGCTCACGCGTGCGGCTACCGTCATGGAGCGGCTTGGCCCGAAGGCCGCTGATCTGCAGGTGATCTTCGTGACGGTCGACCCGGAGCGCGACACGCCCGGGCTGCTGCGCGAGTACATGGCGGCCTTCCACCCCGACTTCCTGGCCCTGACCGGCAGCACGGAACAGATCGCGCAGACCGCGAAGGACTTCCGCGTCTTCTACAAGAAGGTGCCCACCGGCAGCAGCTACACCATGGACCACACGGCGCTGAGCTACCTGTTCGACCGCCAGGGCCACATCCGCGTGGCGCTGCGGCACGAGCAGACCGCCGACGACTACATCGCCGACATCCGCGCGCTGCTGGATGCACAGGCGCCCTGATTCATTTTCCCGCGTTCTTTTTTTTCAACCCCAAGGAGTTCCCATGAAACACCTCATCAGCATCGCCCTCATCGCCGCCTCCGCCAGCGCCCTGGCCCAGTCCTCCGTCGAGATCAAGGACCCCTGGGTCCGTGCGACCGTGGCCCAGCAGAAGGCCACCGGCGCCTTCATGCAGCTGACCGCCAAGACCGACAGCAAACTGGTCGAAGCTAAGTCGCCGGTCGCCGGCGTGGTGGAGATCCACGAGATGGCGATGGACAACAACG
>CAMLQP010000297.1 GCA_946482115.1 uncultured Comamonadaceae bacterium | reverse complement strand
CATGGTTCCGATTGTCGCCGGCTTGTTCGCAAAAGCCGTGTCAGGGCCTGCGGTACCGCACCATCTGGCGCGCCCAGTAGTCGCCGGCTTGTTCGCAAAAGCCGTGTCAGGGCCTGCGGTAACGCACCATCTGGCGCGCCCAGTAGCGGTTGTCCAGCCGGTCCAGCCGCACCGTGCCGCCGCTGGACGGCGCGTGCACGAAGCGGCCTTCGCCGACGTAGATGCCCGCGTGCCAGGCCGGGTCGCGGCCGAAGATCACCAGGTCGCCGGTGCGCAGCTCGTCGGCGTCCACCGCCTGGCCGAAGCCCGACAGCTGGGCCACGGTGCGCGGCGGCGCCACGCCGGCGCGGTGCCGGTAGACGTAGCCGATCAGGCCGCTGCAGTCGAAGCCGCTCTCCGGCGTGTTGCCGCCCCAGCGGTAGGGCGTGCCCACCAGGCCCATGGCGTGGATGGCGATGTCGCTGCTGTGTTCGGCCGACAGCGGCGGCAGCGACGACGAGGGCGGGCGGGCCGGCGGCGCGCTGCCGCAGGCGGCCAGCAGCAGGGCGGTGGTGAGACTCAGGGTGTGCAGGACCAGACGCATGGCGGCGAGCTTACGGCATGCCTGCAGGGGGTTTGTGTCCAACGGTGTCAGTGCCGCCAGAGCAGCAGGCGACCCAGATAGGCGGCATAGGCCGGCACGAAACCGATGCCCTCGCGCCGCGAGACCAGCCGGTCGCTGCTGAACACCGGCAGGCAGACCTCGGCCCGTCCCGTGTCAGCTGGCGTCCTGCGGACCGCGCTTGTCGACCACCACCAGCACGTCGGCGTCGCCCTCGGCGAGCACCCGCTTGGTCACGCTGCCCAGCAGCAGTTCTTCGGTCACGTGGGTGCCGTGTTTGCCCATCACCACCAGGTCGCAGCCCAGGCGCTGCTGGTGGCCGGTGATCAGGGCCACCGCATTGCCGTGCTCGACCAGCGGCGTGAACCGACCGGCGGCCAGGCCCTGCTCGGCCGCCATCTCACGCATTTGCTGCAGGGCGCGCTCGCGCGCCTCGATGCGGTACTGGTGGATGACGTCCTGCGACACACCGGCGTACTGCAGCATGCCCTCGAACGGCACGTCGAAGGCGTGCAGCAGCACCACGTCGGCCCGAGGTGCGAGTTCGCACGCCAGCGCCAGTGCCAGTGCCGAACCGGGCGAGAAGTCCATGGGCAGCAGCACGCGGCGGTAAGGCTGTTGGAACGGGTTCTTGACCACCAGCACCGGGCAATGGCTCCTGCGCAGCAGGTGCGAGCCGGTGGAGCCCATCATCAGGCGCCGCAGCATGCTCTGCCCGTACGCGCCCACCACCACCAGGTCGGCGTCGGCATCGCGCACCAGCGCCGGCACCACGCGCGAGGCCAGACCCTCTTCCACCCGCAGCGTGGGCGTTGGCCCAGGGTGGCGCGCCGGGTCGGCCATGGCAGCTGCCAGCGCGGCCTGCTGCTGCTGGACCGCGGTGTGGGCCACGCTGTCGGCGCGCTCGCCCAGCAGGTTGCGCAGCGGGCCCAGCGCGTCCAGGCCCAGCGCGTGCACCACTGTGTGGCGGGCGCCGGTAACCGTGGCCAGGTCGGCCGCGCGGTCCACCGCCTGCAGCGAGCACACCGACAGGTCGGTGGTGCTCAGGATATGTCGGGTCAGGGTCATGGCTCTCTCCTTGCAGGTTCGTCAGATGCGGCGCACACCGCGGCGGCGCAGCAGCGCCTTCTCGGCCTCCACCAGCACGAACACACCCACCCCCATGGCCAGGATCATGGTCCAGGAACCCGCCTGCAGCGGCGTGGTGTGGAACAGGCGCTGCAGCGGTGGCGCGTAGGTGAACAGCAGCTGCAGCCCCACCAGCAGGGCCGCCACACCCAGCACGACGGGGTTGCCCGTCAGCGTCTCCAGGCGCCAGGCGTGGCGGGTGAAGTGCCGCACGTTGAACAGGTAGAACAGCTCGCAGGCGACGATGGTGTTGACCGCCGCCGTGCGCGCGGTCTCCAGCGCCGAGCCTCGCGAGAGTTCCCAGTTGAAGACCCAGAAGGTCGCGGCGATCATCAGCCCGATCACGAACAGGATGCGCACGCCCAGCGCGCGCGTGATGATCGATTCGCCCGGGTGGCGCGGCGGGTGCTGCATGACGCCCGGCTCGGCCGGCTCGAAGGCCAGCGACAGGGCCAGCGTCACCGCCGTCACGGTGTTGACCCACAGGATCTGCCCGGCCGTCACCGGCAGGGGCAGGCCCGCGAAGATGGCCAGCAGGATCACGCCGGCCTCGCCGCCGTTGGTGGGCAGCATGTGCATCAGCGACTTCTTGATGTTGTCGTAGACCACCCGGCCCTCGCGCACGGCGCGCGCGATGGTGGCGAAGTTGTCGTCGGTCAGCACCAGGTCGGAGGCCTCGCGCGCCGCGTCCGTGCCCTTGCCGCCCATGGCCACGCCCACATCGGCGGCTTTCAGCGCGGGCGCGTCGTTCACGCCGTCGCCGGTCATGGCCACCTGGTGGCCTTCGGCCTGCAGCGCGGCGATCAGCCGCAGCTTGTGCTCGGGGCTGGCGCGCGCGAACACGTCGGTGTCCTGGGCGGCGCGTCGCAGCGCCGCATCGTCCAGCGTGGCGACGGCGTCGCCGGTCAGCGCTCCCCCGGCCTGCAGGCCCAGCTGGCGGCCGATGGCCGCGGCCGTCACCGCGTGGTCGCCGGTGATCATCTTCACCCGGATGCCGGCCTGCCGGCATTCGGCCACGGCGGCCACGGCCTCCTCGCGCGGCGGGTCGATGATGCCCACCAGGCCCAGCATCTCGAAGCGCGGAACCAGGTCGGCCAGGTCCACCTCGGGTCGCCCTGCGGGCCAGTCGCAGCGGGCCAGCGCCAGCACGCGCTCGCCCGCGCCGCCGGCGCGCTCCACCGCCGCCGTCCAGCGCGCGCGGTCCAGCGGGCGGCCACCCGCCTCGTTGGTGCACAGCGCCAGCACCCGCTCGGGCGCGCCCTTGAGCAGCAGCTCGTGGTGGCCGACGTGGTCGTGGTGCAGCGTGACCATGATCTGCCGCTCGGACTCGAAGGGAATCGCGTCCAGCCGCGGAAAGGCCTGGGCTGCGTCCGCGGCGTCCAGGTCGGCCTTGTGCGCCAGGGTGGTCAGCGCGCCTTCTGTGGGGTCTCCAGTGAGGATCCATTGACCCCCACGCTCCGCCGCTGCGCGGGTCGCTGCCCCCCGAGGGGGCGCGAATTCAGCTTGGGGCGGCCCGGCGCTGAATTCATCCGGTTGGCGGTGGATGCGCGCGTCGTTGCACAGCAGCGCGCAGTGCAGCAGCGCCTGCAGCGCGGGGTCGTCGCCCGGGTGCAGCACCGTTCCGTCCTCGCGGTGGAAGCCGCCCTCGGGCGCATAGCCGGTGCCCGTGACGGTCAACTCGTGCGCCGGCAGCACCACGCGCACGGCGGTCATCTCGTTGCGCGTGAGGGTGCCGGTCTTGTCGCTGCAGATCACGGTGACCGAGCCCAGCGACTCGACCGCCGGCAGCCGCCGCACGATGGCCTTCTTGCGCGCCATCACCCGCGTGCCGATCGCCAGCACGATGGTCACCACCGCCGGCATGCCCTCGGGGATCGCGGCCACCGCCAGCCCCACCACCGCGAGGAAGACGTCGAACAGCGGCATGTCGGCGACAAAGTACCCCCACGCCATGGTCAGCACCGACACCCCGAGGATGAAGGCGGTGATCTGGCGCGCGAAGC
>CAMLQP010000296.1 GCA_946482115.1 uncultured Comamonadaceae bacterium | reverse complement strand
GGGCATGGACGTGGTGTTCGCCGAGGCCGACGACAGCTCGGGCCTCAAGCGGCTGCAGCAGCTGGCCGAGCAGGACCTGCGTGACCAGCCCGGCTTCAGCGAGAAGCTGGCTCAGCTCAAGCCCGAGCTGGACTACGACGCCCGTTTCGCCGCCGCCCTCAACGGCCGCCCGGTGGTGCTGGGCTACTACCTGACCAGCGACCGCCAGGGCCGCAAGAGCGGCGTGCTGCCCGAGCCCGTCATGACCCGGGAGGACCTGGGCGGACGTGGCGTGCGCTTCACCACCTGGGACGGTTACGGCAGCAACATCCCCTCGCTGGCCGAAGCCGCGCCGCTGGCGGGCTTCTTCAACCCGGTGGTCGACAGCGACGGCGTGGTGCGTTCCATACCGCTGGTTGCCGAGCACGACGGCCGTTTCTACGAGTCGCTGGCGCTGGCGATGTTCCGGCGCCTGACCGGCCTGCCCAAGGTCGAACCGGGCTTCCCGCCCGATGCCTACCTGGACGACAGCTACCAGGGGCTGGAGAGCATCGTTTTGCGCCTGGGCGACCAGACCATGTCCATCCCGGTGGACGACCGCGTGGCCGCGCTGGTGCCCTACCGGGGCCGTGGCGGCGTGGACGGCGGATCGTTCCGCTACGTGTCGGCGGCCGACGTGGCGCTGGGCCGCCTGCCCGTGGGCGAACTCAAGGACAAGATCGTGCTGCTGGGCACCACCGCGCCCGGGCTGCTGGACCTGCGCGTGACGCCGGTGGGCGAGGTCTACCCCGGCGTGGAGACCCACGCCAACGTGATCGCCGGCCTGCTTGACGGCAAGGTGCTGGTCAAGCCCGACTATGCGGTGGGCTACGAGTTCGTGCTGCTCACGCTCAGCGGCCTGCTGCTGGCCATCGCGCTGCCGGCGCTCAGCGCCACCATGGCCATCCTGCTGAGCGTGGGCGTGGCCGGCTTCCTGGTGTTCCTGAACTTCGGGCTCTACCTCGAATGGGGCCTGGTGCTGCCGCTGGCCACCTCGCTGGTGATGGTGGGCACGGCCTTCGCGCTCAACATGAGCTACGGCTACTTCGTCGAGAGCCGTTCCAAGCGCGAACTGGCCAACCTGTTCGGCACCTATGTGCCGCCCGAGCTGGTCGACGAGATGGTCAAGGACCCCGACAAGTACAGCATGCAGGCGACCGACAAGGAACTGACGGTGATGTTCAGCGACATGCGCGGCTTCACCCACATGTCCGAAACCATGGAGCCGACGCAGCTGCAGCGCCTGCTCAACCACGTGTTCTCCCGCCTGACGCACCTGATCCGCTCCAACAAGGGCACCATCGACAAGTACATGGGCGACTGCGTGATGGCCTTCTGGGGCGCGCCGGTGGACACGCCCGACCACGCCCAGCTGGCCGTTCGCACCGCGCTGGCCATGACGCGCACCATCCACGAGATCAACGCCGAGCACCAGAAGCAGGGGCTGCCCAGCATCGGCATGGGCGTGGGCCTGAACACCGGCGAGATGTGCGTGGGCGACATGGGCTCGGACATCCGGCGCAGCTACACGGTGATTGGCGACGCGGTCAACCTGGGCTCCCGGCTGGAAGGCCTTTGCAAGGTCTACACCGTGGAGATCGTGGCCAGCGACAGCACGCGCCGCCAGACCCATGGCTTCGCCTGGCAGGAACTGGACCTGGTCAAGGTCAAAGGCAAGGACGAGGCCGTGGCCATCTTCACGCCCGTGGGCGAGGAAACCGGACTCGATGCCTCGCAGCGCGAAGAACTCGCGCTGTGGGGCCGCTTCCTGGCCGCCTACCGCGGCCAGCAGTGGGAGGAGGCCGAGACCCTGCTGGTCAACCTGCTGAACATGCAGCCCGACAAGCCGCTGTACCGGCTCTACGATACCCGGCTGGCCGAGAAAAAGCAGCACCCCTACGACCCCGACTGGGACGGCTCGACCCAGTTCGAGACGAAATAGCGCACGACCATGGTGGACACCATCCTTCCCGGCACTGAGCCGCCCGACCCGGCGGTCTTCGAGGCCCTGTTCCTGCGTCAGCTGCAACAGGTCAGCAACCGCATCCACAGCACCGAACGCATCGAGCAGATCATGGTGGAGGTCAGCAGCGACATCTGCCGCCTTTTCAACGCCGACCGGCTCACGCTGTACGCGGTCAGCGAGGATGGCCAGTCCATCGTCTCGCGCGTCAAGATCGGCCTGCACACCAGCCGCGAGCTCAAGCTGCCCATCAGCCCGCAGAGCATCGCGGGCTACGTGGCGCTGAGCCGGCGCACCCTCAACCTGGCCAACGCCCAGGACGAGGAAGAGATCCACGCCATCTCGCCCGAGCTGCACTTCCTGCGGGAGGTGGACCGCCGCTCGGGCTACCGGACCAAGCAGATGCTGGTCGCGCCGATCGAGGACGGGGGCGTGCTCTACGGGGTGCTGCAGCTCATCAACAACCGCAGCGACCAGCCATTCGGCCCGCTGGAAATGGACGGCGCGCAGCAGCTGTGCAAGACGCTGGCCATCGCCTTTCGCCAGCGCAACGACGGCGCGGCCGCGCCGACACCCGCGCCCGCTCCCGCCTTCGTCAAGCCGGCAGGCACGGAGCCGGCTGCGCCCGCCCCAAAGGCCCGCCCCATCGCTCCGCGCTATGAGCAGCTGGTCGACGCCGGGCTGATCAGCCAGGAGGAACTGGCCGAGGCAGTTGCGCTGGCCCGCGAGGAGAACCTCGGCCTGGAGCAGGTGCTCGGCCAGCGTTTCGAGATCACGCCCGCACAGCTGGGGGCGGCGCTCTCGGCCTTCTTCGGCGTGCCCTACGTGCCCTTCCAGCCCGGGCGCATGCGCATCGAGACGCTGCACGGTCCGCTCAAGCGCGAGTTCATCGTCGAGCAGCGCTGGCTGCCGCTGGACGACACGCCCCAGGGCCTGCTGGTGATGTGCCTGGACCCGGAGGCCACGCGCAGCTCGCGCATGGTGCAGCAGGTGTTCCCCAAGGCCGGGCGCGCCCAGTACCACGTCACCACCCTGACCGAATTCCTGCAGACCATCGACCAGTTCTACGGCGTGGACACCGGCAGCTCCATCGACCAGCTGCTGGCCGACATGCAGGGCCCGCTGGAAGAGGATGGACTGGAGGACAACGCGGCGGAGTCGGCAGCCGCCGACAACGAGCTGGTCAAGTTCGTCAACAAGATCATCGTCGACGCCTACAGGGCCGGCGCCTCCGACATCCACGTCGAGCCCATGCCGGGCAAGGGCAAGACGGGCATACGCTTTCGCGTGGACGGCACGCTGCAGCCCTACATCGAAGTGCCCGCGCAGTACCGCGCGGCCATGGTCACGCGGCTGAAGATCATGTGTGACCTCGACATCTCCGAGCGTCGCAAGCCGCAAGACGGCAAGATCAAGTTCAAGCGCTACGGCCCGCTCGACATCGAGCTGCGCGTGGCCACGCTGCCCTCGGCTGGCGGTGTCGAGGACGTGGTGATGCGCATACTGGCTGCCGGCGAGCCCATACCCATGGACAAGCTGGGGCTGACGCAGCACAACCGCGACCGGCTGATCCCCACCATCGAGAAGCCCTACGGCCTGTTCTACGTCTGCGGCCCCACGGGCTCGGGCAAGACGACCACGCTGCACTCCATCCTCAAGCACCTGAACACGCCCGAAACCAAGATCTGGACCGCCGAGGACCCGGTGGAGATCACGCAGAAGGGCCTGCGCCAGGTGCAGATCAACAAGAAGGC
>CAMLQP010000295.1 GCA_946482115.1 uncultured Comamonadaceae bacterium | reverse complement strand
TGCTCAAGGGCGCGCTGGTCAACTACGTGGTGCGCAACGTCAAGAAGATGGTGCCCGCCTACAACCTGCCCGGTGCGGTGCGCTTCAATGACGCCGTGGCCCAGGGCACGCGCGGCACCCTCAAGAAGCCCGACATCAAGCCCGACGACATCGCGCTGCTGCAGTACACCGGCGGCACCACGGGCGTGAGCAAGGGCGCGGTGCTGCTGCACCGCAACGTGATTGCCAACGTGCTGCAGTCCGAGGCCTGGAACGAGCCCGTGATGAAGAAGGTGCCGGCGGGCGAGCAGCCCACCAGCATCTGCGCGCTGCCGCTGTATCACATCTTCGCGTTCACCGTGAACATGATGCTGAGCATGCGCACGGGCGGCAAGACCATCCTGATCCCCAACCCGCGCGACCTGCCTGCGGTGCTGAAGGAGCTGTCCAAGCACACCTTCCACAGCTTCCCGGCCGTCAACACGCTGTTCAACGGCCTGGCCAACCACCCGGACTTCAACACCGTCAACTGGAAGAACCTCAAGGTTTCGGTGGGCGGCGGCATGGCGGTGCAGGGCGCCGTGGCCAAGCTCTGGCTCGAAAAGACAGGCTGCCCCATCTGCGAAGGCTATGGCCTGTCGGAGACCAGCCCTTCGGCCAGCTGCAACCCCACCACCAGCACCGAATACACCGGCACCATCGGCGTGCCCATTCCCAGCACTTGGATGAAGTGCATCGACGACGACGGCAACGAGGTCCCGATGGGCCAAGCCGGCGAGATCGCCATCAAGGGCCCGCAGGTCATGGCCGGCTACTGGCAGCGCCCTGACGAAACCGCCAAGGTCATGACGGCTGATGGCTTCTTCAAGACCGGCGACATCGGTGTGCAGGACGAGCGCGGCTACTTCAAGATCGTGGACCGCAAGAAGGACATGGTGCTGGTCAGCGGTTTCAACGTCTACCCCAATGAGGTGGAGGACGTGGTGGCCAAGCTGGAAGGCGTGCTCGAGTGCGCCGTGGTCGGCGTGCCGGACGAGAAGTCGGGCGAGGCGGTCAAGCTGGTCATCGTCAAGAAGGACGAGTCGCTGACCGAGGCCCAGGTACGCGAGTACTGCAAGGCCAACCTGACCGGCTACAAGCAGCCCAAGGTGATCGAGTTCCGCACAGAACTGCCCAAGACCCCGGTCGGCAAGATCCTGCGCCGCGAGCTGCGCGACAAGTGAGCCCGCGCCCGCTGGGCATCGTCAGCGCGCTGCCGCAGGAGCTGGCCAGCGTACTGGACTTCATGCCCGATGAGGCGGCCGTCGAGGTGGCCGGGCGGCGCTTCTGGCACGGCCACCTGGGCGGACGCCCGGTGGTGGCGGTGCTCAGCGGCATCGGCAAGGTCGCGGCGGCCACCACGGCCACGCTGCTGGCCGAGCGTTTCCAGGTCTCGGGCATGCTGTTCACCGGCGTCGCCGGTGGCCTCGCGCCCGGCGTGGCCGTGGGCGACGTGGTGGTGGCTGGCGCCTGCCTGCAGCACGACATGGACGCCTCCCCCCTGTTCCCGCGCCACGAGGTGCCGGGCTACGGCCGCGACCGCTTCGCGACCGACGAGCGCCTGTCGGCGGCCCTGGTGGCCGCCGCAGAAACCGAGCTCGCCGCGCCCGAGGCCTTCCTCAGCGTCGGGGACCGCCAGGTGTTTGGCCTGGACCGGCCTGGTGCGCACCAGGGCCTGGTGATCAGCGGCGACCGCTTTGTCGCCACCGCCGCCGAAAGCTCGGCCCTGCGCGAGCGCCTGCCCGACGCGCTCGCGGTGGACATGGAAAGCGCCGCGCTGGCCCAGGTGTGCCATGACCTCGGGCTGCCGCTGGCGGTGCTGCGCACCGTCTCCGACCGGGCTGACGACAGCGCGCATGTGGATTTCCCGCGTTTCCTGGACGCGGTGGCGCGCCACTACAGCGCGCGCATCGTGGCGCGCGCCCTGGCCCGGCTCACTTGAGCCAACCCCTCTTGTAGAAATAGAACATCGGACCCACGGCCGACAGCAGCATCAGCACCAGCGCGGCCGGGTAGCCCCATTCCTGCGTCAGTTCGGGCATGTGCTGGAAGTTCATGCCGTAGATGCTGGCGATCAGCGTGGGCGGCAGCAGCGCCACGCTGGCCACCGAGAAGATCTTGATGATCTTGTTCTGGTTGATGTTGATGAAACCGACCGTCGCATCCATCAGGAAGTTGATCTTGTCGAACAGGAAGGCGGTGTGGCTGTCCAGCGAGTCCAGGTCGCGCAGGATCTGGCGTGCGTCCTCGAACTGCTCGGCGCTCAGCATGCGGGTGCGCATCATGAAGCTGACCGCGCGGCGGGTGTCCATGACGTTGCGGCGGATGCGGCCCGACATGTCCTCGTGCCGCGCGATCGCGCCCAGCACCTCGCTGGCGATGGTGTCCGTCACCTGGCCGGCCAGCACCTGGTGGCTGGCTTCCTCCAGCTGGTCGTAGATGTCCTCCAGCGTGTCGGCGCAGTACTCGGCGTCGGCGTCGAACAGCTTGAGCAGCACCTCCTTGGCGTCCTCGATCAGGCCCGGCATGCGGCGCGCGCGCATGCGCAGCAGGCGGAACACCGGCACGTCCTCGTCGTGGATGGAGAACAGCACGCCGTGGCTGCGCAGCGTGGCGTTGTTCTGGTTCAGGATGAAGGCGACGCGCACCGCGCGCGGCTTGTCGTCGTCATCGATCAGGAAGTCGGAGCGGATGTGCAGCTCGCCGTTGTCTTCCTCGAAGAAACGGGCCGATTCCTCGATGTCCTCGTCCATCGCGTCGGCCGGGATGTTGAGGCCGAAGTGCTGGCGAACCCAGCGGCGCTCCTCGGGGGTGGGTGCTTCGAGGTCGACCCAGATGGGCTTGAATTTCGCGAGCTCCTCCAGGGATTCGATCTCTTCCTGGAACAGCCGGCCATTGGCCAGGGTGAAGACGTTGAGCATGTGCGGGCTCTTTCACGGTCACAAGGGTGGTGGGGCGTAGGGGGCGCTTCCAGCCACCCGTTGCCGCCGAGAGCCAGGCCCTCAGTGCCGCATGCTGGGTGCCGGAAGCACACGACTGGGCGGCGTGCTGTCCAACGAAGTCTCCGGTCGGTTGAAACTGGCGCCGATTATGGCACCGCTCTATGCCGCGGGGGTGGCGAAAAACGCCTGCAGCTCGGCCTTGCGGGCATAGGCATCCTGTTCGCCCAGCTCGATCAGCGCGTTCACGAACGGCGGCTCGAACAGCAGGTAGCTGGCCAGCGCGGCGGCGCTGCCGGTGGCGCCCTTGTGGACGTTGAGCGCGCCCAGGCCCACCAGCGTGTCGCGCGTGGCGGGCGGCAGGGCGTCCACGTGCCGCAGCGCAAGCTCGTCGAGCGACTGCGAGGGCGTGATCGCGAGCACCTCCACCGGGCGGTAGGGCAGGGCGGCGGTCAGCTCGGGTGGCAGCTGCGCCAGCGTCTTGCTGACCCGCTGGGCCTGTTCCACGTCGGCCATCAGCGTGTCGTGGAAGACGCTGGCCAGCGCGTGGCCGGCGATGGTGCCGGCGGCGGGCTGGTCGGCGCCCGGGCCCGTGCCGGCCATGCCCGAGCGCTGCGGCTGCCCCACCCCGATAACCAGCACGCGGCGCGCGCCCAGCTGGATGGTGGGCGACAGCGGCGAAAGCTGGCGCATGGAGCCGTCGCCGAAGAATTCCTTGTGCCCGTCCACCCACAGCGGCACGGCCGGGAACAGGAAGGGGATGGCGCTGGAGGCCATCAGGTG
>CAMLQP010000294.1 GCA_946482115.1 uncultured Comamonadaceae bacterium | reverse complement strand
CCAGCTCGGCGGCCGAGCAGGCCGAGGGCGTGAACCAGATCAACGCCGCGGTGGCTAACCTGGACCAGATGACGCAGCAGAACGCCGCCCTGGTCGAACAGAGCGCTGCCGCGGCTTCCAGCATGAGCGAGCAGGCCGCACAGCTGTCCGAGGTGGTCAAGACCTTCCGGCTCGACGAGGGCGAGCTCGGCAACAGCCAGATCCGCAAGCTTGACGCCAGCAGCCTGCACCGGCAGCGGCCGGCTGCGCCGCTGGCCGCGCCGCGGCCCGTGGCGGCCAAACCCGCCGCGCGGGCACTGCAGGCGCCGCGCCCGGCACCGGCGCCCAAGGCCGCCATCGGCCACCGGCCGGCCGGCACGCCACCGCCAGCGGCCAGACCCCCGAGCGCGAAGCTCGCGGGGCCCAGGCCTGCGGCTGCGTCCTCGGCCACCGCCGAAGGCGAGTGGGAATCGTTCTGAGTCGGCGCGCTCAGCAGGCCGTGCAGGCCATCAGCGCCTGGCGGTTCTGTTCGCGGGTCTGCTCGATCAGGTAGTCGAGGAAGACCCGTGTGCGCTTGGGCACGAACTTGCGGCTCGGCATCGCCGCGTAGAGCTGCAGCCGCCCGGTGATCCACGGGTGCAGCACCCGCACCAGCTCGCCACGCGTGAGGTACGGCGCCACGATGTCGACCGCCACCGAGGTGATGCCCACGCCGTCCAGCGTGGCCCGCAGCAGCGTGTCCGTGTGGTTCGCCCGCATCACCGGCTGCAGGTCGACCTCGATGGCGTCGTCCGGCGTGCGCGGGTACCACAGTCGCCACGCGCCGGCGCGTGTGTTGGGCATGTCCAGCAGCAGGCAGTCGTGCTGGCGCAGCTCGGCCGGCGCCTGGGGCAGGCCCTTGCGCTTCACGTAGCCGGGCGATGCCACGAGGATGGCCTCGGACTCGCCCACCAGCCGCGCCACCACGTCGGCGTCGAAGCCCTCGGGCGTGCCGATCAGCGTGATGTCGAAATCCTCGATCGGGGGTTCGCGCGGTGATTCCACCTCGAGATCCACGCGGATCTTGGGGTAGCGCTCGCGGAACCCCGCCAGCAGGGGGGCCACCACGTGCGTGGCCAGCACCGGCGGCGCGTGCAGCCGCAGCGTGCCGGCCAGCTCCTGCGTGTGCGCGCTGGCAACGGCGTGGGCCTCGTCGATGTCTTGCAGGATGTGGCGCACCCGGCCCAGGTAGGTCTGGCCCGCCTCGGTCAGCGACAGCCGGCGGGTGCTGCGCTGCAGCAGCCGCGCGCCCAGGTGGTCTTCCAGGTCGGCCACCAGCCGTGTGACCACCGGGGCCGACAGGTCGAGGGCGCGCGCGGCGGCCGCGAAGCTGCCTTCGTCCACCACCCGTTCGAAGACCCTCATCGACAGCAATCGGTCCATGGCTCAGCTCCTGGGCAAGATTTCAAGGCCTTTATTATTCCATTTTTAGAAATATGACATGGATATTAAGGTTGTTTATCAATGGATTCGGAAACTTTACAGTTCATCCCATCGACGAGCCCAACACCCCCGTGATCTCGCCGAGGGACCCCAAGACCACCCGTCTGAACGGTCCAACCCCCCTCAACTGAAAGGACTGTGATCATGAAAACCGCTTACGCTTCCGCCCTCGCCCTCGCCGTTGCCGCCCTGACCGCGGGCCAGGCCCTCGCCGCCGACACCACCGTGGGCAAAACCCGCGAAGAAGTCAAGGCCGAACTGGCCGAGGCCGTCCGCAACGGCCAGACCGTGGCCAACGCCGTGACCGGCCTCACCCGTGCCCAGCTGTCTCCGGCCAGCTACCCCGCCCGTCAGGTCGTCTCCAGCAAGACCCGCGCTGAAGTGCAGGCCGAGCGTGCCCAGGCCATCCGCGACGGTGGCGCCATTGCCAACGCCGTGACCGGCCAGACCTATGCCGACCTGAACGCCACGCAGGCGGTTTCCGGCAAGACCCGCGCCGAAGTCCAGGCCGAGCGCGACCGCTTCATCCGCAACGGCGGCGCCATCGCCAACGCCGTGACCGGCCAGACCTACGCCGAGCTGTTCCCCGGCAACCAGACGCGCCTGAACTGAGCGCTGCGCACGGCCCGCCAGGGCCCTGCACCCTGACAAAGGCCCGGTTTTCACCGGGCTTTTGTCATGGGCGTCCGCCAGGCGGCCAACCCTGCATCACCGGCTCAGGCTGTCACGAAAGCCTCATGGGTGCTCATGAACACCCGCTCCCGCAGGCGCTCGCCCAGCGGCGTGGCGCGCAGCCGGTCCATCACCGGGCCCTTGACTTCGGCCAGCTGCAGCACAACGCCCTGTTCGGCCAGACGGTGCTCGAGCTCCGTCAGCACGCCGATCGCGGTGGTGTCGATCTGGTTCACGCCGGAGCACACCAGCAGCAGGCGTCGCACGCCTGGCGTGGCCGCCAGCAGCGACTCGATGCGCTGCTCGACCACCGGCATGTTGGCGAAGAACAGGTTTTCATCCACGCGGACGGCCAGCAGCCCCGGGACGGTCTCCACCCGGTGGCGCTGGACGTTGCGGAAATGCTCGGTCCCCGGCAGGCGCCCGATCACCGCGATGTGCGGCCGGCCGGCTCGCCAGACCAGCACCGCCAACGACAGCGCCACCCCGGCGAGGATGCCGGCTTCCACGCCCAGCAGCAGCACGCCGCCCGCCGTGGCCAGCAGCGCCAGCGCGTCCGCGCGGTCGTAGTGCCAGGCTTCGCGCAGGGTCTTCAGATCGATCAGGTTGAGCACCGCCACCACGATGGTGGCCGCCAGCACCGCTTGCGGCAGATGGTGGAACCAGCCGGCGAATCCGGCCAGCACCACCGCCATGAGCAGGGCGGACACCACACCGGCCAGGGGTGTTCGCGCGCCGGCCTCGAAGTTCACCACCGAGCGCGCGAAACCGCCGGTGACCGGGTAGCCGCCGGAGAGGGCGCTGGCCAAGTTGGCCGCGCCCAGGCCCAGCAGCTCTTTGTCCGGCAGGATGCGCTCGCGCCGCCGCAGCGCCAGCGACTGAGCCACCGACACGCTCTCCACGAAGCCTACCAGCGAGATCAGCAGTGCGGGCAGCGCCAGCGCCAGCGTGTTGTGCCAGCCGGGCCACGACAGGCCCAGCGTCGGCAGACCGGCAGGCACCGCGCCCACCACGCGCACGCCGGCGGTCTGGTCCAGCTGCCAGAGCGCGACCGCCACCGTTGCCGCCACCACCACCGCCATGGGCGCCAGCTTGCCCGCCAGACGCTGGCCCAGCGCGCGGCGCGCGAGCAGCAGCAACGCCACCGACCCCAGGCCGATGGCAGCAGTGACCGGCTGGACGCCAGGCAGCGCTTGCAGCAGGCTCCAGAGCTGTTCGATCGCGTTGTTCCCGCCGGCCTGCACACCCAGCAGGTGACGCGCCTGGCCGATCGCGATCAGCAGCGCCGAGCCGGTGATGAAGCCGCTGATGACCGGGTGGCTCAGCAGGTGGGCCAGAAATCCCAGCCGGAGCAGGCCGAAGGCCAGCAGCATCAGGCCCGACAGCAGCGCCAGTGCGACCGCCAGCGCCACGTATTCTGGCGAGCCTGGCATGGCCAGCGGCTGCAGCGCGCTGGCCGTCATCAGCGACGCGACCGCCACCGGGCCCACGGCCAGCGTCATGCTGGAGCCGAGCAGGGCATAGGCCACGATGGGCAGGATGCTGGCGTACAGGCCCACTTGCGGCGGCAGCCCCGCCAGCAGGGCGTAGGCCAGGCTCTGCGGGATCAGCATCACCGTCACGATCAGGCCGG
>CAMLQP010000293.1 GCA_946482115.1 uncultured Comamonadaceae bacterium | reverse complement strand
GACGTGCCCACGCTGAAGGAAATCTACAACGACGACCTGATGGTCCAGGAAGCCTGGGGTGGCCTGTGGGTGCCCGCCGGCACGCCGCAGCCCGTGGTCCAGCATCTCTTCACCGCCACCCGACAGGCCCTGCAGGACGCGGAGCTGCGCAGCCACTTCCAGGGCACGGGCTCGGAGGTCGAGGTGTCCGAATCGCCGGCAGCCTTCCTGAACTTCATGAGGGCAGAAACCGCCAAGTGGGCCCGCATCATCCAGATCGCCGGCGTGAAGGCGGAATGAACCATGGGAATGGGCGCACTTGAAGGCATGCGGGTACTGGACCTCTCGCACGTGATCGCGGGGCCGACCGCCTCGCACTACCTGGCACTGGAGGGCGCCGAGGTGATCAAGGTCGAGCCGCCCACGCGCGGCGACATCCTGCGCAACGGCCGGCCCGGGCAGGCGCTGGATGACGGCATCTCGGTCGGTTTCGCGGCCATCAACGGCGGCAAGCAGTCCCTGGCCATGGATCTCAAGCACCCCGCGTCCCGTCCCCTCATCGAGGCCCTGGTGGCGCGGTGCGACGTCTTCATCGAGAACTACCGGCCCGGCGCGGCCGCCCGCATGGGGCTGGACCACGCCAGCGTCTCGCGCCTGCGGCCGGACATCGTCTACGCGTCCATCTCCGGCTTCGGCCAGCGCGGCGACTGGGCCGGCCGCCCCGCCTACGACCACGTGGTGCAGTCCGCCATGGGCATGAGCAGCCTGCAGGGCGATGCCTCGCAGGACCCGATGAAGGTCGGCTTCCCGGTGGTGGACACCGCCACCGGCATGCTGGCGGCGCAGGCCATCGTGACGGCGCTGCTGCGCCGCTTGCGCACCGGGCGCGGCGCGCACCTGGACGTCTCCATGTCGCAGGCGGCGCTGCAGCTGATGTGGCCCGAGGTCAGCAAGGTCGACCACAGCGGCGAGGACTCGCCGCGCGTGGGCAACCGGGGCTTCACCGGCAGCCCAGGCGCCGCCACCTTCGAATGCCTGGACGGCTGGCTGTCCACCGCGGCCAACACGCCCCGGCAGTTCCGCGCGCTGTGCGAGGTGCTGGAGCTGCATGGCGTGCCGGACGACCCGACCCTGATCGCGCACGAGGCCACGGCCGGTGGCGGCTTCGTGGCGGCCCGGGACCCCGGGCGGCTGCACGACCTGATCGCCGCCGCCATGCGCCACCGCCGCAAGGCCGACCTGGAAACCGCCCTCGCCGCCCGCGGCGTGCCCTGCTCCGTCGTGCGGACCCTGGCCGAGGCGCTGGCCACCGTCACCGGCGGCGAGCGCATGACCCTGCCGCTGCGCCAGACCCGCTACCCCGGCGGCACGGTGCGCGACTTCGCGGCCGGCTACCTGAGCGACGGCGAGGCCGGCCAGGCCCTGCCCCCGGCGCCCCGGCACGGGCAGCACACCGTGGCCGTCCTGGAGGCCCTGGGACTCTCCCGGACCGACATTGAGCGGCTGGACGCGCAGGGCGTGGTCCGGATTGGGTAAAATCGCAGGTTTTGCGAAGGGCTACGGCCCACCTTGCCGCCAGTAGTTCCGCATGGGGTGGAGCGCCTGTTCACGCGGCTGGACCCCAATCCAACCCCCAGATCACCATGAAAATCGCTCAAGAAATCCGCGCCGGCAACGTCATCATGCACGGCAAGGATCCCATGATCGTCCTGCGCACCGAATACGCCCGCGGCGGCCGCGGCGCGGCCACCGTGCGCATGAAGCTCAAGGGCCTGCTCGGCAACATCGGCACCGAAGTCGTCTTCAAGGCCGACGACAAGATGGACCAGATCATCCTGGACCACAAGGAGTGCACCTACTCCTACTTCGCCGACCCGATGTACGTGTTCATGGACTCCGACTACAACCAGTACGAAGTCGAAGCCGAGAACATGGGCGACGCCCTGAGCTACCTGGAAGACGGCATGGCCGTGGAAGTGGTGTTCTATGACGGCAAGGCCATCTCGGTCGAGCTGCCCACCAGCGTGGTGCGCGAGATCACCTGGACCGAACCCGCCGTCAAGGGCGACACCTCCGGCAAGGTCCTCAAGCCCGCCAAGATCGCCACCGGCTTCGAAGTGCCCGTGCCGCTGTTCGTGGATCAGGGCGACAAGATCGAGATCGACACCCGCACCGGCGAGTACCGCAAGCGCGTCTGATCGCGAAACCCCTCTGAAAGGCTCCCGCGTGGAGCCTTTTTTACGCCCCCACCCGCCCGGTCTCCATGGAACTGATCCAACGCATCGCGGAAGTCATCGTCCCGGTCTTCTTCATCGTGGCGGTCGGCTACTTCTACGGCCGCCGCACGCGACCCGACATGGCCGCGTTCAACCGCATCGCGCTGGACGTCCTGTCGCCGCTGCTGGTCTATTCGGCGCTGGCCTCGGGCGATTTCCGGCTGGCGGACCACACGGTGCTGCTGCTCGGCGGCACGGTGCTGATCCTGGGCGGCGGCCTGCTGGCCTGGCCGCTGGCCCGTGCCCTGGGCGTGCAGCCGCGCACGCTGGTGCCGGTGGTGATGTTCAACAACTGCGGCAACATGGGTCTGCCGCTGGCGCTGCTGGCTTTTGGCCAGACGCACTTCGGCGCGGCCGTGGCGCTGTTCTCCATCAGCAACCTGTTGCATTTTTCGCTCGGCGCGCGGCTCACCAGCCGCGAGGCCCGCACCCGCGAGCTGCTGCTGAGTCCGCTGATGGTCGCCACCGTGCTGGGCTTTGCCAGCGCGCTGCTGGATGTGCGTCCGCCGCCCATCGTGCTCTCGGGCATGAAGCTGCTGGGCGACGCCATGCTGCCCATGATGCTGTTCGCGCTGGGCGTGCGGCTCACCGGCCTCACGCGCGCCGGCCTGGGGCTGGGACTGCTGGGCGCGCTGGCCCGCCCGCTGATCGGCCTGGCCATCGCCATCCCGCTGGCCTGGGCGCTGGGCCTGGAAGGCGCGGCCAAGGGCCAGCTGCTGCTGTTCGCTGCCCTGCCGCCCGCCGTCATCCAGTACCTGCTGGCCGAACGCTACGGGCAGGAGCCGGCCAAGGTGGCGGCCATGATCCTGCTGGGCAACGCGCTGGCGGTCGTGTTCGTGCCGCTCGCGCTGGCGATAGGGTTATAGGGCCCGGAACACCCCGCCGGCTGGGCTACAGTCGGCACATGGAAACCACACAGAACCTCAGCGAATCCCGCCTGGCCGATGCCTGGGCCGAATTGCAGGCGCATTCGAACAACGGCAACCCCCTCAAGGCCGACGCCTACCGGCTGGCCTTCGCCGACCCCGAATTCCTGCTGCGGCGCGAGACGCGCGGCATCCGCTTCCAGCTCGAATTCCTCAAGCCGGACCTGGAGCAGCACCTGCGCGGCGTCGAGAACACCGTGGTGGTGTTCGGCGGCGCGCGCTTTCGCTCACCCGAGGAAGCCCAGGCCGAGCTGGCACGGGCCGAAGCCGGCGGTGACCCGACGGCCGTGGCGCGCGCCCGCGCGCTGGTGCGCAACGCCCACTACTACGACGAGGCCCGCCGCTTCGCACGCCTGGTGGCCGAATACAGCCAGCGCTGCGCCGAGCGCGACCGGCTGCACATCTGCACCGGCGGCGGCCCCGGCGTGATGGAAGCCGCCAACCGGGGCGCGCACGACGTGGGCGCACCCAACGTGGGGCTGAACATCGCGCTGCCGCACGAGCAGCAGGCCAACCCCTACATCACGCCCGAGCTGTGCTTCAAGTTCCACTACTTCGCGCTGCGCAAGATGCACTTCCTGATGCGCGC
>CAMLQP010000292.1 GCA_946482115.1 uncultured Comamonadaceae bacterium | reverse complement strand
CCAGCGCGTCCAGGTCCAGGTGGTTGGTGGGTTCGTCCAGCAGCAGCAGGTCGCTCGGGCACATCAGCGCGCGCGCCAGCTGCAGCCGCATGCGCCAGCCGCCCGAAAAGCTGTTTACCGGCTGGTCCAGCTCGTGGGTGCGAAAGCCCAGGCCCTGCAGCAGCGCCTGCGCGCGAGGCACCGAGTCGTGGGCGCCGGCGTCGTGCAGCGCCATGTAGGCGTGCGCCATGCGCTCGCCGTCGCTGCTGGCCTCGGCTGCGGCCACTTCCTGTTCGACCGCCAGCAGCGCGGTGTCGCCCTCCACCACGAAGCGGGTGGCGGCCTGATCGGTTTCCGGCATGTCCTGCGCCACCTGCGCCATGCGCCAGGTGGGCGGCATCTGCAGGTCGCCCCCGTCCTCGTGCAGCGCTCCGGTGAGCAGCGCGAACAGGCTGGACTTGCCGGCGCCGTTGCGGCCCACCAGACCGGCCTTTTCGCCAGGGTTGAGGGTGACGGACGCGCCTTCGAGCACGACCTTGGTGCCACGGCGCAGCGTGACGTTGCGAAGCTGGATCATCGGAAAAAACGAAAACCCGCCGGGGCGGGTGGGCAAGCGGATACGGCTGGGCTGAAGTGTGGATTGTGCCGCAGTCCCCGCTCAGCCCACCACGACCTCTGTCGACACGGTCACCGCACGCCGCAGCGCATCGCCCACGGGAGAGTGCTGCTCGGCCCAATGCACGATGTCGCGCAGCGTCTGCTCGGGCACGTCGGCGGCGATGCACACGCTCACGCCCAGGTCCAGCGGTCCCGGGGGGACCGGGGCGTCATCCAGCAGCAGGCCCCGGTTGTCCGACCGCCCGCTCACCGTCACCTCCAGGCGCGTCAGCGTGATGCCCAGCTGCGCCGCCCGCATCGCGATCACCGTGGCGTCGCAGTTGGCCAGCGCCGCGCGCAGGTACCAGCCGGGCGTGGGCGCGCTGTTGTCGCCCCCCACGGCGCCGGGCATGTCGGTGACCAGCGTTTCACCCTTGGGGCCGGTGGCCCGGCAGCGCAGGCCGGACTCCAGCGTGGCGGTGGCGGGCTTGTCGCTGGACAGCGCGTCCTGGGGCTGGGCCTCGAAATGGCTCGCGAGGCGTTCCATGGATTGCCGGATCTCCTGAGGGCTCATGCGAGGGTCTCCTCTTGGTGGCGGCGGTGGGGAGGAACCCCGCCCGGGCGTGGATTATCGCGCCGCGGACAGCATTTGTTGACGACGCGCGCGCTGGCTCTCGCAGGCGGGCGACCGCCTCAGCCGCGCAGATCGGCTGCCGTCAGCAGCAGCACCTGGTCATCTCCCGCGCTGGTGCTCAGCCACACCGGCTCCAGCGTCGCAAACGCGGCCTCGAAGTTAGCGCGTTCGTTGCCGATCTCGAGTACCAGCACGCCCTGCGGCGACAGCCGGGCGGGCAGGTCGCGCAGCAGGGCGCGGCAGAAGTCCATGCCGTCGGCTCCGCTGGCCAGGGCCAGCTCGGGCTCGGCGCGGTATTCGGCCGGCAGGGCGGCCATGCTGGTGGCGTTGACGTAGGGCGGGTTGCACAGCACCAGATCCCAGGGGCCGGGGCAGTTCTGCAGGCCGTCGGACTGGGTGAGGGTGATCCGGTCTTGCAGTCCGTGGCGGTCGACGTTGATGCGGGCCACCGCCAGGGCGTCGGACGAGAGGTCGGCGCCGGTCACGCGGATGTCGGGCCAGGCCAGGGCGGCCAGCACGGCCAGGCTGCCGTTGCCGGTGCACAGGTCCAGCACGTTTTGCGTCCGGTCCGACAGCCAGGGGTCGATGCCGCCGTCGGCGATCAGCTCGGCGATGAAGCTGCGCGGCACGATGGCGCGCTCATCGACATAGAAGGGCACGCCTTGCAGCCAGGCTTCGCGGGTGAGGTAGGCGGCGGGCTGGCGGGTGGCGATGCGTTTTTCGATCAGCGCGAGCGCCGCGTCGGCTGCCACCGTGCGCGTGCCTTCGGCGTCGAGGTCGGTGTCCAGCGGCAGGCCCAGCTGCCACAGCACCAGCCAGGCGGCTTCGTCGTGGGCGTTGGTGGTGCCGTGACCGAAGGCGACGCCGGCGGCATCCAGCCGGCGGGCCGCTTCGGCGATGAGGTCCGCGAGTGTCATCGGGACAGGTTTTCCAGCACGCGCCGGTAGATGTTCTTGAGCGGCTCGATGTCGGCCACGGCCACGTGTTCGTCGATCTTGTGGATGCTGGCGTTGGGCGGTCCGAGTTCGATCACCTGGGGGCAGACCTGGGCGATGAAGCGGCCGTCGCTGGTGCCGCCGGTGGTGGAGAGTTCGGTTTCTATCCCGGTTTCGGCGCGGATGGCCTCGCGCACCGCGTCCACGAGGGTGCCGGGCGTGGTCAGGAAGGGGCGCCCGCCCAGGGTCCAGGCGAGGTCGTAGCCGGGGCCTTCGCTCAGGCCGTGGCGGGCCAGGATGTCGGTCACACGCTGGCGCAGGCCTTCGGGGGTGGATTCGGTGCAGAAGCGGAAGTTGAAGTCCACCACCACGGTGCCGGGGATGACGTTGCTCGCGCCGGTGCCGCCGTGGATGTTGCTGACCTGCCAGCTGGTGGGCGGGAAGAAGGCGTTGCCTGCGTCCCAGGTGGTGGCGGCCAGCTCGGCCAGTGCGGGGGCCAGCAGGTGGATGGGGTTTTTCGCCAGATGCGGGTAGGCGATGTGGCCCTGTATGCCCTTGACGGTGAGCCTGCCGCTCAGGGTGCCCCGGCGGCCGTTCTTGATCATGTCGCCGGTGCGCTCCACCGAGGTGGGCTCGCCGACGATGCACCAGTCCAGCCGCTGGCCGCGCGCCTGCAAGATTTCACAAACTTTGATGGTTCCGTCCACGGCCGGGCCTTCCTCGTCGCTGGTGAGCAGGAAGGCGATGGACAGCGCGGGGTCGGGGTTCGCGGCCAGGAATTCCTCGCACGCCACCACCATGGCAGCGATGGAGGTCTTCATGTCGCTGGCGCCGCGGCCATAGAGCCTGCCGTCGCGGTGGCTGGGCACGAAAGGATCGCTGCCCCACTGCTCCAGCGGGCCGGTGGGCACCACGTCGGTGTGGCCGGCGAACACCAGCACGGGCGCGTCGGGGCGGGCGCCGGGGCGCAGGGCCCAGAGGTTGGTGACGCTGAAATCGGCCGGGCCGCTGACGAGGGTTTCGCAGTGGAAGCCCAGCGGGGCCAGGCGCTCGGTGATCAGGATCTGGCAGCCGGCGTCGTCGGGCGTGACCGAAGGTTGGGCGATCAGGGTTTCGGTCAGGCGCAGGGTGGCGGTCATCAGCTCTTGACGTCCAGTGTGAATTCGGTGAACGAGGGACCCTGGGTTTCCTCTTCGGGCGGCGGGGCCTGCTGGCCTTTCTTGTTGCCGCCGGCAAAGTCGTTCTGCAGCCGCCACATCAGGTTGGTGGGCGAGTCGGCGTAGACCAGGCCCTCCTTGCGGTCGATCAGGCCGTCCACGATCAGGCGGGCGATGTCTTCCTCGAAGGTCTGTGAGCCTTCGGCCATGGATTTCTCCATCGCCTCCTTGACGCCCGAGAAATCGCCTTTCTCGATCAGTTCCTGCACCAGCTTGGTGTTGACCATGACCTCCACCGCCGGCACGCGGCCACCGTCGGTGGTGCGCAGCAGGCGCTGGCTGATGATGCCGCGCAGCGCGGCCGCCAGGTCGCCCAGCATGGTGGCGCGCACCTCCACCGGGTAGAAGCTCAGGATGCGGTTGAGCGCCTGGTAGCTGTTGTTGGCGTGCATGGTGGCCAGGCACAGGTGGCCCGACTGCG
>CAMLQP010000291.1 GCA_946482115.1 uncultured Comamonadaceae bacterium | reverse complement strand
GTGCCCTGCACGCCGGTCACGCCCTTGGCCTGCTTGGGGCACAGGCTCAGGCTGAAGCGCACGCAGTGCTTGGTGATCATGAGGCTGACCTCACCTTCCTCTTCCTGCGCCTCGTAGGCGGCGGCGATCACCTTCACGCCGTGTTTCGCGTAGAAGCCGCGCGCCTTGTGGTTGAAGACGTTGGCGAGGTAGGTCAGTGTGTCCTCGGGGTAGGGCACGGGCGGCTCCACCGGCAACGCGCGCGGCAGGCGCCGCAGGCTTTTCGCCCGCGCGTCCTGCAGCGCGGCCACGGCGTCGCGGCGCAGGGCATTGAGTTGCGAGGCCGGCACGAACCACGGGCGCGGCAGCGCCAGCGTGGCGTCGGTCAGCTCGAATTCGGTCTCGCCCAGGCGCGCCAGGCCCTCGCGCAGCCGGGCATCGGCCTGGGCGGCGTCCTTGGGGGCCTGCCAGTCGCAGGGCAGGGTGGCGCTGGCGGCGTGGCCGTCCTCGTCGGTCAGCTGCAGCTCCAGCCCGCCGGGCGCCTCGCCCAGCCGGGCCCACAGGCCGATGCGGCGGTCGGCGGACTTTTTCTCCAGCGTGCGCACCCAGTCCATGTCGCGGTTGCGGTTGACCTCGGTGCCCTTGCGCAGGTCCTTGAAGCCGGCCATCGGGTCCTTGGGGAACACCCTCCAGCGGCCCACCGCGCCGGCCACGGGCTCGCAGCGGTTGGTCTGCAGGCCCACCAGTTCCTTCTGCAGGTCCAGGTAGCACAGGCCGTCGCCGTTGTGCAGCACGGTCTCGGGCGATGTGGTTTCGATCTCCAGGTGATCGGCCGCCACGCGGGTGACCCAGCCGATGGCGCGGCCCGGGTTCTTGGGCGTGTCGAAGGCGCCGATGTCGTCCTGGCGGCCGTTGACGAAGTAGTCGGTGAACTCGCGGTTGAAGTTCTGGTCGGGGTCGGGCGTGAAGGTGAAGGTGGCCCGGCCGCTGCTGGCGCGGGCCAGCTCGGGGCGCTCCTCCAGGATCTCGTCGAACAGCCGGCGGTAGTGGGCGGTGATGTTCTTGACGTAGCCCAGGTCCTTGTAGCGGCCTTCGATCTTGAAGCTGCGCACGCCGGCATCGATCAGGGCGCGCAGGTTGTCGCTCTGGTTGTTGTCCTTCATGGACAGCACGTGCTTGTCGTGGGCGACGAAGCGGCCCTGGCTGTCCACCACCTGGTAGGGCAGGCGGCAGGCCTGCGAGCAGTCCCCCCGGTTGGCGCTGCGGCCAGTGTGGGCATGGCTGATGTAGCACTGGCCGCTGTAGGCCACGCACAGGGCGCCGTGGATGAAGAACTCGACGATGGTGCGGTCCACGTCGGTGGCGGCCCGGATGGCGGCGATCTGCTGCAGCGTCAGCTCGCGCGCCAGCACGATCTGCGAGAGGCCGGCATCCTGCAGGAATCGCGCCTTCTCGGGCGTGCGGATGTCGCACTGGGTGCTGGCGTGCAGCTGGATGGGCGGTATGTCTAGCTCCAGGATGCCCATGTCCTGGATGATCAGCGCGTCCACCCCGATGTCGTACAGCTGGTGGATCAGCCGGCGAGCCGGCTCCAGCTCGTCGTCGCGCAGGATGGTGTTGACGGTGCAGAAGATGCGGCTGTGGAAGCGGTGGGCGTGTTTCACCAGCCGCTCCAGGTCGGCCACGGTGTTGTCCGCACTGGTGCGCGCGCCGAACGACGGCCCGCCGATGTAGACCGCATCGGCGCCGTGGTTGACGGCCTCGATGCCGATGTCGGCGGTGCGCGCAGGGGACAGCAGTTCCAGCTGGTGGGGCAACATAATCGGGGTTTTCTGGCAAACCCCGAATTGTCCATGAAACGCTCCGAATTCCGAACCTTCCACCGCCTGCGGGTGCGCTGGGCCGAGGTCGACGTCCAGCACATCGTCTTCAACGCCCACTACCTGACCTACTTCGACACGGCCATCACCGACTACTGGCGCGCGCTGGGCCTGCCGTACCAGGCGGCGATGGCGCTGATGGGCGGCGACCTCTATGTCAAAAAGGCGTCGGTGGAGTACCACGCCTCGGCCCGCATGGACGACATCCTGGACGTGGGCATGACATGCACCCGCATCGGAAACTCGTCCATGCTCATCACCGGCGCCATCTTCCGGGGCGACGAGCACCTGATCACTGGCGAGCTGGTCTACGTGTTCGCCGACCCGGCGACGCAGACCCCGCGCCCCGTGCCCCAGGTGCTGCGTGACCTGATGCGCGATTTCGAAGCGGGCCAGCCCACCACCACCACCCGCGTGGGCGGCTGGGCAGAGCTGGGCGAGGGCGCCTCGGCCCTGCGGCACGAGGTGTTCGTGGTCGAGCAGAAGATTCCCAAGGAGCTGGAGCGCGACCCGGCCGATGCCGACGCCGTCCATGCGGTGGTGCTCAACCGGCTGGACCAGGTGCTGGCCACGGGCCGCTACCTGAGCCAGGGCGACGGTTCGGTGAAGATCGGCCGCATGGCGGTGCACCACTTCCTGCGCGGCACCGGCGTCGGGCGCGAGGTGCTGCGGGCGCTGATGTCCCATGCGCGCGCCGCCGGCTTCGAGCGGGTGGTGCTGCACGCACAGAGCAGCGCCGAGGGCTTTTACCGCCGCCTGGGTTTCTCACCCGTGGGGCAGCCGTTCGAGGAAGCCGGCATCGCTCACATCGAGATGAGCATGCGCCTGTAATGGCTGCGCGCCAGCGGCCAGCGCTGGCGCTGCGGCTCGGGCGCCAGCGGCTGCTGGCGCTCGTGTGTCCATTCCTCCAGCTCCAGGCCCTGGGCCGAGAGGTTCACCAGCGTGCTGCTGCGGGTGCCGTAGCGGCGCTCGGCGTAGTCCACGAAGGCGCTGGACAGCGCCTGCTCCCAGGCCCGGGGCGCGCCGGTCTGCGGCAGGGCGGCCGGCGCGGCCTTGGTTTCGTCCAGCAACGCATCCAGCAGCGGCTGGCGCCAGCCATCGGGCGGGCCGGACAGGGCCTGCCCCAGGGCGGTCTTGAGCTGCAGCGTCTTGGGCCAGGGCGAGTCGAGCGCCGCGTTGGACAGGCCGTAGACGCCGCTGCCCAGCGCCCGGCCAATCAGTTCGCCCACGCGAGCACCGCCCCGGTTGCTGAGCCAGGCCCACTGGCCGCTGGCCAGATCGCCCAGCACCAGATTGAAGCCGTTGTAGCGTGCGCCGTCGGTGTCGCCGGCAAAACCGGCCCAGTCGGCCTCGCCGTCCAGCCAGCGCGTCACCAGTTCGCCCCGGCTCAGGCCAGGGTCGGTGCCCGCCACGGGCCATTCGCGCACATTGGTCAGCATGGCGATGCGTCCGGCCGGCGTGGCGCCCAGCCAGGTGCCGCCGGCGTGGCGGTCGCGGCCCGCCACCACCGGCGTGCCGCCGGGCAGGCGCCAGCCGTGCAGCGGCTGGGTCGGGCGGTCCAGGTGTTCGTCGCGGTTGGCCGCGATCAGCAGCGGGCAATCCGCACGGGCGTTCAGCGCGAACGCGATCAGGCACATCGGGTCGGGCTCACAGGTCTTCGAGCAGGGCGTAGGGCAGGGCCAGCAGCTGCAGCGGCTGGCCGTTGACCGTGAGCGCCTGGCCGTCGGCCGCGGCGGTGGTCATGGAAACGATGGCATCGCAGCCGCCACCGGGCGCTGGCGCGGCCTGCACCACCAGGCCGCAGGGCTGCCCGGCATCGCTGGCGTGGAAGACTTCCTGACCGGCGGCCAGCGGCGCGTCGGCGTGGACGATGTAGGCGCGGCGCTTGAGGGTGCCGCGGAACTGGCTGCGCGCCACCACTTCCTGACCGGGGT
>CAMLQP010000290.1 GCA_946482115.1 uncultured Comamonadaceae bacterium | reverse complement strand
CGGCCACTGCTTCCGCGACCACGTGCTGGAGGTCTGCCCCGAGTTCGCCCGCTTCTCCAACGACGCCGAAGGCATACGCAAGAGCTTCGAAGGCTCGTCGCTGGAGACCATCAAGCACATGGTGGCCGCCGGCATGGGCGTGACGCTGGTGCCGCGCCTGTCGGTGCCGCGTTCGGCGCTGGTCGACGACCGCCAGCCGCAGGACTTCGGCGATTCCGCCTACGTGCGCTACCTGCCCTTCAAAGGCGAGGCCCCCACGCGCCGCGTGGTGCTGGCCTGGCGGCGCAGCTTCACCCGCTACGAGGCCATCGCGGCCCTGCGCAACGCCATCTACGCCTGCGAACTGCCGGGCGTCAAAAGACTATCTTGAATTTACGCCCCCACGTTCCACCGCTTCGCGGGTCACTGCCCCCCGAGGGGGCTGGGCTCCCTCGGGGCGGCCCGGCGTGAGCCCTATGACTTCCAGACTCTCTCTGTACCTCGACCTGATCCGCTGGGACCGGCCCGCCGGCTGGCTGCTGCTGCTGTGGCCCTCGCTGTCGGCGCTGTGGGTGGCGGCGGGCGGTTTTCCCGGCTGGCACCTGCTGGCCGTGTTCGTGCTCGGCACCATCCTCATGCGCAGCGCGGGCTGCTGCGTCAACGACGTGGCCGACCGCGACTTCGACCGCCACGTCAAGCGCACCGCGCAGCGCCCCGTGACCAGCGGCCGCGTGGGCGTTAAGGAGGCGCTGGCCGTCGGCGCGGTGCTGGCGCTGGCCGCGTTCGGCCTGGTGCTCACCACCAACACGGCCACCATCGCCTGGTCGTTCGCGGCGCTGGCGGTGGCGCTGGTCTATCCGTACGCCAAGCGCGTGGTTTCCATGCCGCAGGCGGTGCTGGGTGTGGCCTTCAGCTTCGGCATCCCCATGGCGTTCGCGGCGGCCACGGGCGGCGTGCCCTGGCTGGCGTGGGCGCTGCTGGCGGGCAACCTGTTCTGGGTGCTGGCCTACGACACCGAATACGCCATGGTGGACCGCGACGACGACTTGCGCATCGGCATGAAGACCTCGGCCATCACCCTGGGTCGCTGGGACGTGGCGGCCATCATGGGTTTCTACGCCGCGCACCTGGTGCTGTGGGGCGTGCTGCTGTGGCCTTTCGTGGGCGGGCCGGTCTATGCGCTGGCCCTCGCCATCGCGGCCGGGCAGGCCGCGTGGCACTACACGCTGATCAGGGACCGCACGCGCGAAGGCTGCTTCAAGGCCTTCCGGCTCAACCACTGGCTGGGGTTCACCGTGTTTGCTGGCGTCGCCCTGGCCTACGCCTTGAAGTAGTCACCGGCCGAATTCGTCGCCGAGCTCGGTGGCGCGCTTCTGCGCGGCGTGCAGCGCCTGGATGAACGAGGCCTTCATGCCCTCGGCCTCCATGGTGGTCAGCGCCGCGTAGGTGGTGCCGCCCTTGGACGTGACCCGCTCGCGCAGCACCTCGGGCGGTTCGTCCGAGTCGCGCGCCAGCGCCGAGGCGCCGACGAAAGTGCCGATGGCCAGGCGCTGCGCGGTGGCGGCGTCCAGGCCCATCTCCACGCCCGCGGCGCGCATGGCCTCGAGGAAATAGAACACGTAGGCCGGGCCCGAGCCCGACAGCGCGGTGACGGCATCGAGGTCGCCCTCGCGCGGCAGCCAGACGAAATCGCCGGTGGTGGCTACGATGCGCTCCACCTGCGCGCGGTCGGCGTCGCTGACGGCGGCGCGCGCCATCAGGCCGGTCATGCCCAGGCCCACCAGGGCGGGCGTGTTGGGCATGGCGCGCACGATGCGCTCGGTGCCCAGCCAGGCGGCCATGCTGTCGCTGCGGATGCCGGCCGCCACGCTCAGGTGCAGCGCGCCGCGCACGTGGGGCGCGCTGGCCTGCGCCGCGTCCTTGAAGGTCTGGGGCTTGACGGCCCAGACCACCACGCCGCAGGCGGCCAGCGCGGCGCCGGGGGCCTCGAGCACGGTGGCGCCGGGAAACTGCGCGGCGAGTTTCCCGCGCTGGGGTTCGTAGGGTTCGACGATGGTGACCTGCGCGGCCGGCAGGCCCTGCCTGAGCAGGCCGCCGATGATGGCGCTGGCCATGTTGCCGCCGCCGATGAAGGCGATGGCGGGAGAGGGGGTGGGGGTGCTCATCTCGCGTTCATTCCAGGTATTCGAAGGCCACGAACTGGGTGATCTGGCCGGGGTTGAAATTGTCGTCGCTCACGGTCACCAGGGTGCGCGCTCCGCCAGGCAGGCGCGGGCCCCAGGCCAGGCCCTCGGTATTGTCGAGCCGTGACAGGCCCAGGCCGGCAAAGTCGGCCACCAGGGTCTTGGGCACGGGCGCGGCGGCCTCCAGCCGCTCCAGGGCCAGCACGTCGGCGGCCGCGCGCAGGTCCACCCGGTACAGGCGCAGCGTGTTGCCCACGCGGCGGCTCCAGGCCCGTTCCAGCACCAGCAGGTGGTGGGCATCGTCGAACAGGATCTCCACCACGCCGTTGCCGTCCACGCCGTCGGGGCGGTAGGCGATCTGGCGCACGACCCGGCCGCTGGCGAGGGCGAAGGCGGTGAAGCGGCAGGGCGCGCCACCGTCGCCATCGCGCGCCTCGGGCCCGTCCTGCTGCAGCGGGCCTTCCATGGCGACCCAGGCTTCGCGGCCGTCGGGCGAGAGCACCAGGCCCTCGAACGAGCGGTTGAAGCGTGGGCCGCGCCCGGCGCCGGGCTGGAAGTGGGCGGGCAGCGCGAAGCGCCGCCGCTCTGTGCCGTCGGGGCCGGACTCGACCAGGGCCGGCGGTTCGCCGCGCAGGCCATCGCCTTCGCTGGTCCACAGCAGGGTGCCGGTCTCGGCACGCCAGCGCACGGCCTCGGGATCGACCACCGGGCCACCGCCCCAGCGCGGGCCGTAGGTGCCACCGGGCGGGCGCAGCGCCACCACCCCCAGCCATTCGGGCACCTGCAGGCCGCTGGCGCCCAGCGGCAGGTGGGCGGTGTAAAGGCGCGCGGGTCCGTGCTGGGTGTCGTCGCTGATGAGCCACCAGCGGCCGCTGGCCGGGTCAAAGTCCAGGCCCGAGAGGCCGCCGACCAGCGTCCCCGCGACCGGCAACCGTGGGGGCATGACGGCTTCGCCGATCAGCCGCAGGCGCGGTGCCGCCGCGCGCGCGGGCACCCAGGGGGCCAGGCACAGTGCGGCGGCGCCGGCCAGCAGGCGGCGGCGCGAGGTCATGGCAGCGTGGTCTGGCGCACGGCGTGGTCCCAGCGCGCCATCAGCTCGCGCGCGCGGTCACGCGGCATGGTGGGCACGAAGGTGCGCTCGGCGCGCCACTGCGCGGCCAGTTCGTCCAGGCCCCGGTAGACGCCGCTGCTCAGGCCGGCGAGGTAGGCCGCGCCCAGGGCGGTGGTTTCGGTCACGGCCGGGCGCACCACGGGGATGCCCAGCAGGTCGGCCTGGAACTGCATCAGCAGGTTGTTGACGCTGGCGCCGCCGTCCACGCGCAGCTCGCTCACCGCCACGCCGCCGTTGGCCACGGCATCGCGGCTCATGGCCTGCAGCAGCGCGGCGCTCTGGAACGCGATGCTCTCCAGTGCGGCGCGCGCGATGTGGGCCAGCGTGCTGCCGCGCGTGAGGCCGGTGATGCTGCCGCGCGCGTCGGGCTGCCAGTAGGGCGCGCCCAGGCCGGTGAAGGCGGGCACCAGCATCACGCCGCCCGAGTCGGGCACGCTTTCGGCCAGGGCCTGCACCTCGCCGCTGCTCTCGATCGCGCGCAGGCCGTCGCGCAGCCACTGCACCACCGCGCCGCCGATGAACACGCTGC
>CAMLQP010000289.1 GCA_946482115.1 uncultured Comamonadaceae bacterium | reverse complement strand
CGCGCTTCTTGCATGCGCTGAGCATCAGCGTGCCCATCAGCGCGGCGGTCTGGTCACCCTTGCCGTCGATCACCAGCACATCGCCTGGCTGGGCCAGCGCGATGGCGGCGTGGATCATGAGGTTGTCACCAGGGCGCACTTCCACGGTGAAGGCGGGGCCAGCCACCTTCATGTTCTGGTGCACAGGCGCGACGCGGCCATGCATGGTGCCGCGGCGGCCTGCCACGTCGGACAGGATGGCGGCCTGGAAGGTGGAGGCTTTGGCGACGACGTCGGCGCTGACGCGGTCGATGGTACGGATGATTTCAGGGAGTTGGCTCATGGGAATAGTCCGGTTGAGGGAATGAAAACGAGGAAGCAGCGGTATGTTGTTGACAGGTGGTGGATCGCGGGTATCAGTCGGCCTTGATGCCGCCGTCTTTGATCACCTTGGCCCACTTGGCGGAGTCGGCCTTTTGCAGGTCGCCCAGCTGCTGGGGTGTGCCACCCACCAGCGTCACGCCCAGCTTGTCGGCAAGGGCGACGAGGGCGGGGTCTTTCAGCGCGGCGGCGATCTCGCGGTTCAGGCGCTGCACGATGGCGGCGGGTGTCTTGGCGGGGGCAAACACGGCCTGCCACTGCTCCACCACAAAGTCCTTGATCCCCGCCTCGCCCATGGTGGGCACGGCAGGCAGGGCCTTGAGGCGCTGGGCCGACGTGACGGCCAGGGCGCGCAACTTGCCCGACTGCACATGAGGCAGAGCAGCGGCGGCAGGGGCAAACATGAACTGCACCTGCTCGGCCAGCGTGTCTTGCAGCGCGGGGGTGTCGCCCTTGTAGGGCACATGGATGAAGCGCGCGCCGGTTTGCTGCTGCAGCAGCTCACCCTGCATTTGCAAAATCGTACCGTTGCCGCCCGAGGCAAACGCCAGCTTGCCGGGCTGGGCCTTGGCGGCGGCCAGCAGGTCGGCCACTGTCTTGAACGGCTGGTTCGCGCCCACCACCAGGATGTGCGGAATGGTGCCCACGGTGATCACGGGCTCAAACGCCGTGATGTGGTCGTAGGGCAGCTTGGCCATCAGGTGCGGCGCAATGGCCTGCGGGCCGATGGACGTGCCCAGCAGCGTGAGCCCGTCGGGCGCCGCCTTGGCCACATAGGCCGCGCCAATGGTGCCCGTGGCCCCGGCCTTGTTGTCCACGATGACGTTGGTGGACAGCGCTGCACCCAGCTTGAGCGCAATGTTGCGGCCCAGCACATCGGTGCTGCCCCCAGCGGGGTACGGCACTACCCAGGTGATGAGCTTGCCCGCAGGCCAGTCGCCTTGCGCCCAGGCGGGTAAACCGGCACCCACACCAGCGCCCGCAAGGGCCAGGGTGCTCAACAGGTGGCGGCGCTGCACGCCGCGCGGGGAAAGGGGAGACAAAGAGGTCATGGTGCAAGGCCCTCAGACAGGGGTGGGTGATGAAGAAATCGATACCGGCGCAAAGCCGTAGAGCGCGGCAGGGTTGGTGACCAGCACGCGGTGCAGCGCATCGGCACCGGCCTGATCGCACCAGCGCGCCAGGGTGTCGATTTGCAGTGCGTCGTCCGGCACGGGGTGCAGGCCCGCACTGGCCGTGGCGTGGGGCCAATCACTGCCCCACAGCACGCGCTCAGGCGCCGCACGCAGGTAGCTGGCGGCCAGTGCATCCAGCGCCGGGTCGTCCACCGCGTGGGTGGCGCTGACGATGTAGCTGCCCGAGAGCTTGGCCCAGGCCCTGCCCTCGCCCATCAGCTGCAGCAGCAGCGCGTGGGCCGGGTGCTTTCCAGATTGCTCGGGTGCGATGCGGCCCAGGTGGTCAAACACTAAGGGCACGGGCACACTGCGCAGCACATCGCCCAAGCTAGCCAGCACATCGGGCGCCATCAACAGCTGCAGGTGCCAGCCCCAGGGCGCAACGCGCTGGGCCAGGGGCAGAATGGAGTCCACCGAGCCGGTGACGCCCAGCGACAGGTTCAGCCGCACGCCGCGCACGCCCGCGTCGTGCAGGGCTTGCAACTGCGCATCGCTCTCGCGTCCGTCGATCACAGCCACGCCTCGGGCCTGTTCACCCAACGCAGCCAGTCCCTGCAGCATGCAGCGGTTGTCCGCACCGTAGGTGGATGGGGTGACCAGCACCGTGCGCTCAGTGCCCAGGCGCTGCTGCAGCGCGCGGTAGTCGCTGGCCGACGCGTCGGGCGGCAACAACCTGGCACCGGGCGCTGCGGGATAGCGCTGGTCGTACACATGCACGTGGCAGTCGCATGCCCCCGCGGGCAGCGCGGTACGGGGCGGCGCCGTTCCCAGCGAGAACGGTACGGGCGCGGCAAGGCAATCGCGGGTCATGGCGATGGACTGTCAGCGGCGGATGGACGTGGCGGCTCGATCAGTCCAGGCTGGCGCCCGAGTCCTTCACGATCTTGGACCAGCGAGGCACTTCGGTGCGCAGCAGTGCCGAGAATTGCTCGGACGTTCCGCCCAGGATTTCGCCGCCTTCAGAGCGCAGCTTGTCGGCCACGTCCGGCTGCTTGAGGGCCTGGTTGATGGCCTTGTTGAGCTGCGCCACGATGGCTGCAGGGGTGTTGGCCGGGGCCAGTACACCGAACCAGGTCACGGCCTCAAAGCCCTTGAACCCGGACTCGGCCAGCGTGGGCACATCGGGCAGTTGCGCGGAGCGCTGGGCCGAGGTGATGGCAATGACCTTGAGCTTGCCATTGCGCACATGGCCCAGCAGCGTGGGCACGGATGACATGTACAGGTCGATCTGTCCGCCCATCAGGTCCGTCATGGCCTGGGCCGCGCCCTTGTACGGGATGTGGCGCAGTTGGATGCCAGCAGCGTTTTCGGCCAGTTCACCGGCCAGATGGGCCACGGTGCCGTTGCCCGAGTAGCCCAGCGTCAGCGCCTCGGGCTTGCCCTTGGAGGCAGCCACCACATCGGCAAAGGTCTTGAAGCGCGAGTTGACGGGCACGGCCATCACGATGGGCGAGGACGACACCAGCGCCACCGGAGCCAAGTCCTTGAGCGGGTCGTAGGGCAGCTTCTTGTACAGCGTGGGGTTGATGGCGAGGTTGCTGGTCTGCCCCATCACCAGCGTGTAGCCGTCCGGGTCGGCCTTGGCCACAGCGTCCACCCCCAGGTTGCCACCGGCACCGGGGCGGTTGTCCACGATCACGCTCCACTTGTTCTGGTCGGCCATCTTTTGCGCCACGGCGCGGGCGATCATGTCGGTGCCACCGCCGGGGGGGAACGGAACAATCAGGCGGATGGCCTTGGCGGGGTAGGCTGTCTGCGCCTGCGCTCCGCCATAGGGCACGGCCACAGCCGCAAGGCCCAGGAAAGCGGCGCACAGGCGCGCACTCAAAGAACGTGAAAGCAATGAAAAAGCGATCATGGATTTGTCTCCGTTATGGTGGTTTGTCACACCGGACTGCTAAGGCCGGTTCGGGCCGGGCGCCGTGGTGTGCGAATGTACGCAGGCGTTTCAACCCATACAATGCAGTTGCATACAATGAAACGAATTGCGCCATGAGCAACCAGCCCTCTTCACCCGCGCGCCCTGCCCCGCGCAAGGCCGTTAAGCCGAATAACACCACTGCTGTGACCGATGAAAGCGCAGCCGCGCCGAAGGATGCGGCGATCAAGGACACCGGTAGCGTGATCGCCGTGACGCGTGCCCTGCAGGTGCTGGAGGCCTTTGCGCTGGGCGAATCCAGTCTCTCCCTGGCAGAGCTGAGCCGCCGGTGCAGCCTTCACAAGACCACCGTACTGCGCCTGGCCCGCACGCTGGCGCAGTCAGGGTTCATGGTGCAGCGCGAAGACGGCGACTGGCGCCTGGGCCCGGCCGCAGGCT
>CAMLQP010000288.1 GCA_946482115.1 uncultured Comamonadaceae bacterium | reverse complement strand
ACCCTGGTGCACAAGGGCAACATCATGAAGTTCACCGAAGGGGGCTTTCGCGACTGGGGCTACGCGCTGGCGCAGAAGGAGTTCGGCGCCCAGCCCATCGACGGCGGGCCGTGGTGCAAGTTCAGGAACCCCCGGACCGGCCGCGACATCGTCATCAAGGACAGCATCGCCGACGCCTTCCTGCAACAGATACTGCTGCGCCCGGCCGAATACTCGGTGATCGCCACGCTCAATCTCAACGGTGACTACATCTCCGATGCGCTGGCCGCGCAGGTGGGCGGCATCGGTATCGCCCCGGGCGCCAACATGAGCGACTCGGTGGCCTGCTTCGAGGCCACCCACGGCACCGCGCCCAAGTACGCCGGCAAGGACTACGTCAACCCGGGCTCCGAGATCCTGTCGGCCGAGATGATGCTGCGCCACATGGGCTGGAAGGAGGCCGCCGACCTCATCATTGGCGCGATGGAGAAGGCCATCCTGTCCAAGAAGGTCACCTACGACTTTGCACGCCTGATGGACGGCGCCAGCCAGGTCAGCTGCTCGGGTTTCGGGCAGGTCATGATTGACCAGATGTAAAACGCCGCGCATGGCCACCAGCCCCTTCAAGGCTGCGCTCGGCGCCTTTGAAGGCGTGGCGCTGGCGCTGCCCACCACGCTCGGGGGCGTGCTGCTGGTCTATATGCACATCGGCGACGCCTATTTCGGCAGCGGCATGCTGGCGGCCATGCTGGGCATGGTGCTGATGCACCTGGCCACGCTGCCGTCGAAACGGCCCATGGTGTTCTCCGCCCGGCTGTTCGAGGCGACCACGCTGTCGGCGATGCTGAGCCAGCTGCCCGCGCTGTTCAGGGGCTGGGGCATCACGGACAGCCCGGAGATCCGGCTCGGGTTCCTGATCCTGGTGGTCACGCTCAGCAGCGTGGTGGGCGTGCTGCTGTATCTGCTGCGGGCCGACCGGCTCATCCGCTTCATCCCGGCGCCGGTCTTCCAGGGGTTTGCCAACAGCATCGCCTTGCTGCTGCTGATTTCCCAGGCCAGCACCTTGTGGCGGCTGGTCCGGGACGGTCATGACGGCCTGGCGCTGGGGGCCGTGCTGCTGCTTTCCATTGCCGTGATGGTTCTGGTGCGCCGGCGCCTGCCGTTCCTGCCGTCAGCCGCGGTGGGGCTGGGCGCGGGCGTGGTGGCGGCCTGGCTGCTGGGGCAGTGGGGCCATCCATCCACCATGCTCACCGGCGACGCCAAGGCGCTGCAGCTGCCGGTGTTCCTGGCACATTTCGGGTTCCTGGTCGAGGTACCGCAGGCCACGCCCCAGGTCGTCGCGCTGCTGGTGTCCGATGCCCTCATCCTGGGCATCATGTCCTTCATCAACCACACGGTCGCCATCGAGGCGGTCGCGCCCGCCGACGAGCGGGATGCCGGTGGCCTGTTCAACCGCATGCTGCCGGCCTTTGCGGGCCTGGCGACGGGGGCCATCGGGGCCTTGCCGCTGATCGCGTCGCTGCAGGCCATCCTGGGCGCGAGCCGGCTGCGACGGCTGGACCGCTGGACGGTGTTCTGGTGCGCGGTGGCCTGGGCGCTGGTGGTCGTGCTGGACCTGCCCGGCTGGATGCCGGTGGCGGCGGTGAGCGGGGTGATGGCGGCCGACGCCTTCAACATCTTCGACCGTGGCTCGGTCGCCCACCTGTGGCGCTGGTTGCGCCGCCGCCGGTTGAGCGCGAACGCCCGGGAGGATCTGGCGCTGGTCGTCAGCGTCACGCTGACGGCCGTCTTCTTCAACATGGTCGCTGCCGTGGTGATGGGCCTGCTGCTCGGGCTGCTGCTGTTCGCGGCCCGCAACGCCCGCAAGCCGATCCGGCAGGTCTGGACCGGCACCCAGGTCCGGTCGCACTGTGCGCGGCCATCTGCGGAGCGTGACCTGCTGGACCGCGACGGCGGGCGCCTGCGGGTGTTCGAGCTGGAGGGCGACCTGTTCTTCGGTGCCGCCAGCGCGCTGCGGCAGTCGGTGGAGCCGCACCTGCGCGGCGTGCGGGTGGCGGTGTTCGACTGGACCGCCGTGCGCCACCTGGACACGAGCACGGCCCAGACCATCAGGAAGCTGGGCCAGCGCCTGGAGGCCGAGAACACGGTGCTGCTGCATGCCGGGGTGCGTCCGGGCGGGCCCGTGGCGGACGTGCTGGAGGAGCAGCGGCTCGCCCAGCCGTCCTACCCCGATCTGGACCGGGCGCTGGAGGCGGCCGAGAACCTGCTGGTGGTCGACGGCCAGCGCGCCGGCGGTGCGGGGCAGCCGGGGGAAGAGGTGGCCGGCCTGCTGCGCGGGCTGGCCCAGGCCGACGCGCAGTCCGTGCTGGACCTGATGCAGCGCCAGCGGTATGCCGACGGCGAAACGGTGTTCGAGGCGGGAGATGCCGGGCGCGACCTCGTACTCGTGCTCGCGGGCTCCGCCAACGTGCTGGTCAGGACCGCGGCGGGGCAGGAGCTTCGGCTGGCGGCCGTGCGTGCCGGCACCATGCTGGGCGAGGTCGGTTTTCTTGACGGCGCCCCGCGTTCGGCCACCGTCCGTGCGCGCGGCGCGCTGGAGATCGCGCGGCTGGCCCGGACCGATTTCGACCGCATGGGCCAGGGCCGGCCCGACCTGGCCCAGCGGCTGCTGTCCAACATCGCGGTCGATCTGGCCGCGCGCCTGCGCTCCACGAACGCCCTCATGACCGCCCGCAACCGGCCGGTCTGAGCGTTGCCAAATTGACCACAGTTCGTCCATGCCATCCGGTGGTGGCTAGAATGTTTTCATGGTCACCAAACCCGTCCAACCACCCATCGCGCCGCCCCAGGGCGGGAGCGAGGATTCGGTCGTGCTGGAGCGGCGCACCCAGCGTGTCCGGCCGCCCAAGCTGTACCAGGTGGTGCTGCTCAACGACGATTTCACCCCGATGGAATTCGTCGTCATGGTCATCCAGGAGTTTTTCAACAAAGACCGCGAGACAGCTACCCAGATCATGCTGAAAATACACCTGCAGGGCAAAGGCGTCTGCGGCGTGTTTTCGCGCGACGTGGCCGCCACCAAGGTCGAACTGGTGCTCGGCGCGGCCCGTCAGGCGGGGCATCCGCTGCAGTGTGTCAGCGAGCCGGTTGAATAAGGGCGGGTCATCCCCATCTGACCGACGTAGAAACGTTTAAGGAAGTGCCAAATGATTGCCCAGGAACTTGAAGTCAGCTTGCACATGGCCTTTGTCGAGGCCCGGCAACAGCGGCACGAATTCATCACCGTGGAGCACCTGCTGCTCGCGCTGCTGGACAACCCCAGCGCGGCCGAGGTGCTCAAGGCCTGCTCGGCCAACATCGACGACCTGCGCAAGTCGCTGACCAATTTCATCAAAGACAACACCCCGCAGGTGGCCGGCACCGACGAGGTGGACACCCAGCCCACGCTCGGGTTCCAGCGCGTCATCCAGCGCGCCATCATGCACGTGCAGTCCACCGGCAACGGCAAGAAGGAAGTCACTGGCGCCAACGTGCTGGTCGCCATCTTCGGCGAGAAGGACTCGCACGCCGTCTACTACCTGCACCAGCAGGGCGTGACGCGCCTGGACGTGGTCAACTTCATCGCTCACGGCATCCGCAAGAGCGATCCGCCCGAGCCCACCAAGTCGGGCGAGAGCGCGGCCGAGAACGAAGAAGCCGGTGAAGCCAAGAGCAACGAAAAGGCCTCGCCGCTGGAGCAGTTCACCCAGAACCTCAACCAGTTGGCGAAAGACGGCAAGATCGATCCGCTGATCGGCCGCGAGTACGAGGTCGAGCGTGTGATCCAGATCCTGTGCCGCCGCCGCAAGAACAACCCGCTGCTGGTGGGTGAGGCCG
>CAMLQP010000287.1 GCA_946482115.1 uncultured Comamonadaceae bacterium | reverse complement strand
GCGATGCTGCCGCCCTTGAGCACCAGCGCCGGCTTGACGCCGAAGAAGGCGGGTTTCCAGATCACCAGATCGGCCCACTTGCCGGGCTCGACCGAGCCCACCACGTGCGAGATGCCGTGGGCGATCGCGGGGTTGATGGTGTATTTGGCGATGTAGCGCCGGACGCGGAAGTTGTCGTGGCGCGACGGGTCTTCGCTCAGCGAGCCGCGCTGGCGCTTCATCTTGTCGGCGGTCTGCCAGGTGCGGATGATGACCTCGCCCACGCGGCCCATGGCCTGGCTGTCGCTGCTCATCATGCTGACGGCGCCGAGGTCGTGCAGGATGTCCTCGGCCGCGATGGTCTCGCGGCGGATGCGGCTTTCGGCGAAGGCCAGGTCCTCGGGGATGGCGGGGTCCAGGTGGTGGCACACCATCAGCATGTCCACGTGCTCGTCCAGCGTGTTGACCGTGTAGGGCATGGTAGGGTTGGTGGACGAGGGCAGGAAGTTGGCCTCGCCCACCACGCGCAGGATGTCGGGTGCGTGGCCGCCGCCCGCGCCTTCGGTGTGGAAGGCGCACAGCGTGCGGCCTTTCGTGGCGGCGATGGTGTCCTCGACGAAGCCCGATTCGTTGAGCGTGTCGGAGTGGATGGCGACCTGGGTGTCGGTCTCCTCGGCCACGTCCAGGCAGTTGCTGATGGCGCTGGGCGTGGTGCCCCAGTCCTCGTGCAGCTTGAGGCCGATCACGCCGGCGGCGATCTGTTCGCGCAGCGCCTCGGGCCGGCTGGCGTTGCCCTTGCCCAGGAAGCCCAGGTTCATGGGCAGGCCTTCGGCGGCTTCCAGCATGCGGGCGATGTGCCAGGGGCCGGGTGTGCAGGTGGTAGCAAAGGTGCCGGTGGCCGGGCCCGTGCCGCCCCCCAGCATGGTGGTCACGCCCGAGGCCAGGGCTTCGTCCACCTGCTGCGGGCAGATGAAGTGGATGTGGCTGTCGATGCCGCCGGCGGTGACGATGCTGCCTTCGCAGCTGATGATCTCGGTGCCGGGGCCGATGACGATGTCCACGCCCGGCTGGGTGTCGGGGTTGCCGGCCTTGCCGATGGCGGCGATGCGGCCGTCCTTGAGGCCGATGTCGCATTTGACGATGCCCCAGTGGTCGATCAGCACGGCGTTGGTGAGCACCGTGTCCACGGCGCCAGCTGCGCGCGTGCGCTGGCTCTGCGCCATGCCGTCGCGTATGGTCTTGCCGCCTCCGAACTTGACCTCCTCGCCGTAGCCGCCGGCAGCCAGGGTGTAGTCTTTCTCAATCTCGATGATGAGTTCGGTGTCGGCCAGGCGCACGCGGTCGCCCACGGTGGGGCCGAACATGTCGGCATAGGCGCGGCGGGGGATGGTCGCCATCAGAGACCGCCTTTCGCCGGGCCGCCCCAAGAAGGGCGAGCGCCCCCCCGGGGGGCAGCGAGTACACGAAGTGATGAGCGAGGGGGCTTCATAGTTTCCCTTGAATCAGTCCGCGAAAACCGCAGACGACGCGCTCGCCGGCGAAGTCCACCAGCTCCACGGTGCGCTGCTGGCCGGGCTCGAAGCGCACGGCGGTCCCGCTGGCGATGTTCAGGCGCATGCCGCGCGCGGCGGCGCGGTCGAAGTCCAGCGCGCCGTTGGTTTCGGCAAAGTGGTAGTGCGACCCCACCTGCACCGGGCGTTGGGCGGTGTTCTTCACCACCAGCGTCAGCGTGCGGCGGCCGGGGTTGAGGGTGTGTGCCCCCTCGTCGATGAGGAATTCGCCCGGTGTCATGTGTCAACCCGCGATCAGCGACCAGCCCATGTTCAGGCCGAACAGCGCCACGACCGCACCGGCCAGACGCGGCAGCCAGGCGCCTTGCAGCCGCAGTGCCAGCCCGAAGAGGATGCCGGACGTGTGCAGCATCGCCGTGCCCAGCACCATGCCGGCCAGCGCGCCGGCGCCCGTCAGCTCCTGTCCGTGGGCCGCACCGTGGAACAGCGCGAACACGCCCACCAGCAGTGCGCCGGCCGCTTCGGGCAGGCGCACGCGGGCAGCCAGCAGCAGGCCGATCACCAGCATGGAAGCGGCGATCAGGGGTTCGATCGCGGGGAAGGCGACACCCATCTGTGCCAGCAGAGCGCCAGCCAGCAGCGTGAGCGCGAAGGCCAGCGGCGCGATGACGATACGCGTGGTGGTCATGGCGCTCCAGACCCCCACGGCCAGCATGGCGGCCAGGTGATCCAGGCCCAGCACCGGGTGCGAGAACCCGGCCACAAAGCTGTGGTGATCGCCGTCACCCCCGTGGGCGAGGGCGGCGGTGCTGGCGGTCAGCAGCAGGGCGGTGGTCAGCAGTCGTTTCGTTTTCATGCGGGGCTCAGGGAATCGGTTGGTGCACGGTGACAAGCTTGGTGCCGTCGGGGAAGGTGGCCTCGACCTGGATGTCGGGAATCATCTCGGCGATGCCGTCCATCACGTCCTCGCGCGTGAGCACGGCGCGGCCGTCGGCCATCAGCTGCGCCACGCTCTTGCCATCGCGCGCGCCTTCCATCACGGCGGCGCTGATCAGGGCGATGGCCTCCGGGTAGTTGAGCTTGAGCCCGCGTGCCTTGCGGCGCTCGGCCAGCAGGGCGGCGGTGAAGATCAGCAGCTTGTCTTTCTCGCGCGGGGTCAGTTCCATGGAGCCGATTCAGCAAAAGGCGTGCCGGGTGGCATGAAAGCTGCACCAAATTGGACGTGAACACCCCGTCCGAAACTGTCACCGATCCGCCGCCCGGCCGCCCCAAGGCGGATCAGCCCCCCGGAGGGGCAGCGACCCGCGAAGCGGCGGAGCGTGGGGGCCTTCATTCCAACGCGCCCCAGAGAATCATCAAGGTGCGCCGCGACTACAACGCCTGGGTCGCGAGCGAGACGCTGGAGGACTACGCCCTGCGCTTCACGCCGCAGCGTTTCCGGCAGTGGTCGGTCTGGCGGGTGTCGAACACGGCGTTCGGCGCCGCATCCTTCCTGATCCTGGAGGCGGTGGGCGCCACGCTGCTGGTGCAGCACGGCTTCGTCAACGCGGCGCTGGCCATCCTGGTCACCGGGCTCATCATCTTCATGGCCGGCCTGCCCATCAGCGTCTACGCCGCGCGCTACGGCGTGGACATGGACCTGCTCACGCGCGGGGCGGGCTTCGGCTACATCGGCTCCACCATCACCTCGCTGATCTACGCCAGCTTCACCTTCATCTTCTTCGCGTTGGAGGCCGCGGTGATGGCCTATGCGCTGGAGCTGGCCTTCGACATCCCGCCGGTCTGGGGCTACCTGATCTGCGCGCTGGTGGTGATTCCGCTGGTGACGCACGGCGTGTCCATCATCGGCCGGCTGCAGGTCTGGACCCAGCCGCTGTGGCTGGTGATGCTGGTGGTGCCTTTCATCTACGTGGCCGTGCACGAACCCGGTGCATTCAAGGGGGTCATGCACTACGGCGGCGCGTCCAGTGACGAGGCGCTGTTCAGTCTGCACGGATTTGGTGCGGCCCTGACGGTCGGCATCGCCCTCATCACGCAGATGGGAGAGCAGGCCGACTACCTGCGCTTCATGCCCGCGCGCGAACGCGTGGGCCCGCTGCGCTGGTGGGCCGGCGTGCTGGCCGGCGGCCCGGGCTGGGTGGTCCTGGGCGTGCTGAAGATGCTGGGCGGGGCCGTGCTGGCCTACCTGGCCATCACCCACATGGTGCCGCTGGAGCGCGCGGTCGATCCCAACCAGATGTACCTGGCGGCCTACGAATACGTGTTTCCCAACTACGGCTGGGCGGTCGCGGCCACCGCGCTGTTCGTGATCGTCTCGCAGCTCAAGATCAACGTCACCAACGCCTACGCCGGCTCGCTGGCCTGGAG
>CAMLQP010000286.1 GCA_946482115.1 uncultured Comamonadaceae bacterium | reverse complement strand
GCCAGTCCAGCATCATGCCGATGGTGATGAAGAACAGGCCCAGCAGCACGTCGTGGAAAGGCCGGATGTCGGTCTCCACCTGGTATTTGTATTCGGTCTCGGCGATCAGCATGCCGGCCACGAAGGCGCCCAGCGCCAGCGACAGGCCGGCGTGCTCGGTCAGCCAGGCCAGGCCCAGGGTGATGAGCAGCAGGTTGAGCATGAACAGCTCGTCGCTCTTGCGCCGGGCCACCTGGGTGAGCCACCAGCGCATCAGCCGCTGGCCCACGGTGAGCAGCAGAACCAGCAGCACGGTGGCCTTGAGCAGCGCCAGGCCCAGCGCCTTGAACAGCACCTCGGGCGGCGCCCCCAGGGCCGGTATCAGCACCAGCAGCGGCACCACGGCCAGATCCTGGAACAGCAGCACGCCCAGCACGCGTTTGCCGTGCTCGCTCTCCAGCTCCAGCCGCTCGACCATCAGCTTGACCACGATGGCCGTGCTGCTCATGGCCATGATGCCGCCCAGCGCCAGGGCGGTTTGCCAGCTCACGGCCCACCAGCGCGGCAGCTGCCACGCCAGCAGCAGCGAGCCGCCGGTGGTGAGCGCCAGCGTCAGCACCACCTGCGACAGGCCCAGGCCGAACACGTGGCGGCGCATGGCGCGCAGCTTGGGCAGGCTGAACTCCAGCCCGATGACGAACATCAGGAACACCACGCCGAATTCGGCCAGGTAGCGGATGCCGCTGGAGTTCTGGGCCAGCGCCAGGGCGTTGGGGCCTATCACCACGCCGACGGCCAGGTAGCCCAGCATGGGCGGCAGCCGGGCCAGGCGGCAGCCGACGACCCCCAATACCGCCGCCAGCAGGTACAACAGCGTGAGATCCAGGGAGGTCATGGGATGCAATGGTAATGAACCTCGCAGCGCCGATAATCCCGGCATGACTTCCTCCTTCCAATCCGGCCAGGCCCTGGCCGTGGCCCGCGACACGCTGGAGATCGAAGCCGGCGCCGTGCTGGCCCTGGCCGGGCGGCTGGACGCCCGCTTCGCCGCGGCCGTCCAGTGCGTGCTGGGCTGCACCGGCCGCGTGGTGGTGATGGGCATGGGCAAGAGCGGCCATGTCGGCCGCAAGATCGCCGCCACGCTGGCCTCCACCGGCACGCCGGCGATGTTCGTGCACCCGGCCGAGGCCAGCCACGGCGACCTGGGCATGATCACCCCGCAGGACGTGGTGCTGGGCATCAGCAACAGCGGCGAAAGCGAGGAGCTGACCGTGCTGCTGCCGCTGATCAAGCGCATGGGCGTGCCGCTGATCGCCATGACCGGCCGGGCCGACTCCAGCCTGGCCCGACACGCCGACCACCTGCTCGACACCTCGGTCGAGAAGGAAGCCTGCCCGCACAACCTGGCCCCCACCGCCAGCACCACGGCCCAGCTCGCACTGGGCGACGCGCTGGCCATGGCGCTGCTGGACGCGCGCGGCTTCCGGGCCGAGGACTTCGCCCGCTCCCACCCGGGCGGGGCGCTCGGGCGCAAGCTGCTCACCCTGGTCAGCGACATCATGCGCACCGGCGAGCAGGTGCCGCGCGTGCCGCCGGACGCCGACATGATGGCACTGATGCGCGAGATCAGCGCCAAGGGCCTGGGTGCGGCCGCCATCGTCGACGGCGCCGGCCGCCCGGTGGGCATCTTCACCGACGGCGACCTGCGCCGGCTGATCGAAAAAGGCGGCGACCTGCGCCAGGCGCTGGCGCGCGACGTCATGCACGCCGGCCCGCGCACCATCGCCCGCGATGCGCTGGCCGTGGAGGCAGCCCGCCTCATGGAAGCCCACAGCATCACCAGCGTGCTGGTGGTGGACGAAACCGGCGCGCTGTGCGGCGCGCTCAACAGCAACGACCTGATGCGGGCGAAGGTGATATGAAGCCCCCACGCTCCGCACTTCGTGTCGTCGCTGCCCCCCGAGGGGGCGCGGTCTTGCTTGGGGCGGCCCGGCGCTGCGGCCAGCCATGAAGCCCCCACGCTCCGCACTTCGTGTCATCGCTGCCCCCCGACGGGGCGCGGCCTTGCTTGGGGCGGCCCGGCGCTGCGGCCAGCCATGACGACACCCGCACTGAACTTCCCCCCTGAACTGCTCTTGCGCACCCAGCCCGTGCGGGTGGTGTTCTTCGACGTCGACGGCGTCTTCACCGACGGCGGCCTGTACTTCAGCGAACATGGCGAGACCCTCAAGCGTTTCCACACGCTCGACGGCCACGGCGTGAAGCTGCTGCAGCGCGCCGGCATCACGCCGGCCGTGATCAGCGGCCGCGACTCGCCCGCGCTGCGACGGCGCCTGCAGGCGCTGGGCGTCACCCACCTGCGGCTGGGCACCGAGGACAAGCGCCCCGCCGCCGAAGACCTGCTGGCCGAACTCGACCTGGGCTGGGCCCAGGCCGCCGCCATGGGCGACGACTGGCCCGACCTGCCCGTGCTGGCGCGCTGCGCCCTGGCCGTGGCACCGCCCAACGCGCACGCCGAGGCGCTGGCGCTGGCGCACCACGTCACCCGGGCGGCCGGCGGCCAGGGGGCCGTGCGCGAATGCTGCGACCTGCTGCTGGTGGCCAGCGGCCACTACCGGGCCCTGCTGGAGGCGGCCCGGGCATGAGCGTCGCCACGACACTGCTGCCGCTGCGCCGCCTGCTCGACCGCTTCTCGGTCTACCTGCCCCTGCTGCTGATGGGCCTGCTGGCCCTGGGCTCCTACTGGCTGCTGCGCGCCACCCCCGAACCCCCGGCGCCGCTGCCCGAGCGGGCCGCCAGCCAAGAGCCCGACTACTTCATGTACGGCTTTTCGGTGCGCACCTACGACGCCCAGGGGCGGCTCAAGACCGAAGTGTTCGGCGCCGAAGCCCGCCACTACCCCCACACCGGCCAGCTGGAAATCGACAACGCGCGCATCCGCAGCCTGTCGCCCGAGGGGCGCCTGACCACCGCCACCGCCAAACGCGTCACCACCGACGCGGACCAGACCGAGTACGAGCTGCGCGGCCAGGCCCAGGTGGTGCGCGACGCCCACCGCGGCGCCGACGGCAAGCCCTTGCCCCGCGTGTCCTTCCAGGGCGAATACCTGCGCGTGCTGAACAGCCAGGAACGCATCGAGTCCGACCAGCCCGTGGTGCTGCAGCGCGGCAGCGACCGCATCGACGCCAACTCGCTGAGCTACGACGACCGGACCGGCGTGGCCGATCTCAAGGGCCGCGTCCGCGCCACCCTGCAACCCCGACCATGACCCTGCCCGCCACCACCCCCACCGCCCCGCTGGTCTTCATCACCGGCGCCTCCAGCGGCATCGGCCAGGCCCTGGCCCAGCGCTTTGCCCAGGCCGGCTACCGGCTGGCGCTGGTGGCACGCCGCGGCGCCGAGATGCGCGCCTGGGCCGACGCCATGGGCTACCCGCCGGACCGCTGCCATGTCTTCAGCGCCGACGTGGCCAGCATCGACAGCACCGTCGCCGCCGGCACGCGCTGCCTGGCCGAGGCCGGCCTGCCCGACGTGGTGATCGCCAACGCAGGCGTGAGCATCGGCATGGACACCGCCGAACGCGAAGACCTGGACGTGATGGCCCAGACCTTCGCCCTCAACAACGTGGGCCTGGCGGCCACCTTCCACCCCTTCATCAAGGCCATGCGCGCGCGCGGCAGCGGCACGCTGGTGGGCGTGGCCAGCGTGGCGGCGATACGCGGCCTGCCCGGGCACGGCGCCTACTGCGCCAGCAAGGCCGGCGTGGTCGCGTACTGCGAAAGCCTGCGGGGCGAGCTGCGCGGCACCGGCGTGGGCGTGGTGACGCTGGTGCCCGGCTACGTGGACACCCCGCTGACCCGGCACAACACCTACGCCATGCC
>CAMLQP010000285.1 GCA_946482115.1 uncultured Comamonadaceae bacterium | reverse complement strand
CGGACGTGCTGGCCATCGGCACCATCTACAAGCAGGCCGGCTGGCTCTACGGCGGCGGCCTCTCGGCCACCAACGTGGCCGACTACGGCACCTACGAGAAGGTGCCCTACGACCACAGCACGCACCAGCTGCCCGGCGGCGTGATCCTGGACGGCAACTGGGACAAGATCCACGAGATCGACCCGCGCGACCCCGAGCAGGTGCAGGAGTTCGTGACCCACAGCTGGTACACCTACGGCAACGACAGCAAGGGCCTGCACCCCTGGGACGGCATCACCGAGCCCAACTACAAGCCCGAAGGCCCGAACTTCAAGGGCACGCGCACCAAGATCGAGCAGCTCGACGAATCCGCCAAGTACTCGTGGATCAAGTCGCCGCGCTGGCGCGGCCACGCGGTCGAGGTCGGCCCGCTCTCGCGCTACATCCTGGGCTACGCCCACGCGATGAAGGGCAACAAGTGGTGCCAGCGCGTGAAAGAGCAGGTGGACGCCTCGGCGGTCGCCATCAACAGCGCCATCCCCAAGGCCCTGGGCCTGCCGGAGACGCAGTACACCGCCAAGCAGCTGCTGCCCACCACCATCGGCCGCACCCTGGCGCGCGCGCTGGAGAGCCAGTACGCCGGCGAAATGATGATGGACGACTTCCGCCAGCTGGTGCAGAACATCAAGGCCGGCGACACGTCCACCGCCAACGTCGAGAAGTGGGACCCCGCCACCTGGCCCAAGGAAGCCAAGGGCGTGGGCACGGTCGCCGCACCGCGCGGCATGCTGGGCCACTGGATCAAGATCAAGGACGGCAAGATCGAGAACTACCAGTGCGTGGTGCCCACCACCTGGAACGGCTCGCCGCGCGACACCAAGGGCCAGATCGGCGCCTTCGAGGCCTCGCTCATGAACACGCCCATGGTCAACCCCGAGCAGCCGCTGGAGATCCTGCGCACCCTGCACAGCTTCGACCCCTGCCTGGCCTGCTCCACCCACGTGATGAGCCCGGACGGCCAAGAGATGGCGAAGGTCACCGTTCGTTGAACGCACCAGACAACGAGGAGAAACACATGCAATCGAAACACATCCGTCGCGTGGCCGCCGCCGCGCTGCTGGCCGGCCTGGCCGGCGCTGCGCAGGCCCACCCGGGCCACGGCGCCACCAGCCTGATGGAAGGCCTGGTCCACCCCTTCGGTCTGGACCACCTGCTGGCCATGGTGGCCGTGGGCGTCTGGTCGGTCAGTGCCTTGCCGCAGGGCAAGGCCTGGCAGGGCCCCGCCGCCTTCCTGGCCGCGCTGGTGGCCAGTGCCGCCCTGGGCGCCGCCGGTGTCACGCTGCCCTTCCTGGAGCACGGCGTGGCCCTGTCGGTGGTGCTGTTCGGCGCCATGCTGGTGCTGGCCCGCCGCCCCATGCCGGCGCCGCTCGGCCTGGGTCTGGTGGCCGCAGCGGCTTCGCTGCACGGCCTGGCCCACGGCGCCGAAACACCGGCCACCGGCTTTGCCGGCTACGCCATCGGCTTCCTCGCCACCACCGCGGCCCTGCACCTGGGCGGCGTGGGCGTCGGCCTGTCCATCCGCCGCTGGCTGGCTGCGCGCAGCGGACTGGCGCTGGGTGGTCTGGGCGCGCTGCTCGGCGGCGCCGGCCTGGTCCTCTTCGGCCAGCTGGCCGCCTGACGGCCCATCCCTTCGCACAGGAGATCACCATGTCCTCCCTGTCTGCACAAGAACTGGCGCAGCAGCGCCTGGCCGATGTCACCGGCATCGACGAGAGCGCCGTCTCGCACGGCCAGACCACCAAGTCGGTCTACGTCTACGAAGCCCCGGTGCGCCTCTGGCACTGGGTCAACGTGGCGGCCATCACCGTGCTGTGCCTCACCGGCTACTTCATCGGCAAACCCCTGCCGACCATGCCCGGCGAGGCCAGCGCGAACTACCTGATGGGCTACATCCGCTTCGCGCACTTCACGGCCGGCTACATCCTGGCCATCGGCCTGCTGGGCCGCGCCTACTGGGCGCTGGTGGGCAACCACCATGCGCGCGAGCTGTTCTGGGTGCCGCTGTTCCAGAAGGCCTACTGGGGCGAGATCCTGACCATGCTCAAGTGGTACGCCTTCATCATCCCGCGCCCGGGCCGCTACGTGGGTCACAACCCGCTGGCCCGGCTGGCCATGTTCTCGGGCTTCCTGATGCTGATGATCTTCATGATCCTCACCGGCTTTGCGCTCTACAGCGAAGGCGCGGGTGCCGGCTCTTGGCAGGACACGCTGTTCGGCTGGGTGATTCCGCTGTTCGGCCAGAGCCAGGACGTGCACACCTGGCACCGCCTGGGCATGTGGGCCATGATCATCTTCATCACCCTGCACGTCTACGCCGCGATCCGCGAGGACATCATGGGCCGCCAGTCCATCGTGTCCACGATGATTTCTGGTCGCCGCACGTTCAAAGACTGAGGCCATGAAAAAGGTCGCCGCCAGCTGGTCGATTCCCCCGCGCGGTGTGCCGGTGCGCGCACCGCTGCACCCGGGTCGCCTGCTGGCGCGCACCTGCCTGGCGCCGCTCTCGCTCAACCAGAGCGAGGCGGCCCGGCTGCTGGGCCTCTCGCGCCGGCGCCTGCACGAGCTGGTGCACGGCCAGCGGGCGATGTCGCCCGACACCGCCATCCGTTGTGCGCGCCAGTTCGGCATCGACGCCGGCTTCTGGCTCGCGCAGCAGGCCGCCTGGGACAGCTTCCACGCCTGGAAGCGCCTGTCCTCGGCTTCGGCCACTTCCGCTTCCCCCCGCTGATTTCAAACAGGTCTGCCTGCCATGAGCGCCAATCCGACCGAATCGACCTGTCACCCCGGTGGTGACACCCCGCCGGCCCGCATCGTCGTGCTGGGCATCGGCAACCTGCTCTGGGCCGACGAAGGCTTTGGCGTGCGCTGCATCGAAGCGCTGCAGCGCCGCTGGGAGTTCGCCGAGCACGTGCAGCTGATCGACGGCGGCACCCAGGGCCTGTACCTGATCCAGCACGTGCAGGAGGCCGACGCGCTGCTGATCTTCGACGCCATCGACTACGGGCTGGAACCGGGCACGCTGAAGGAGGTGCGCGACGACGAGGTGCCGCGCTTCATGGGCGCCAAGAAGATGAGCCTGCACCAGACCGGCTTCCAGGAGGTGCTGTCGCTGGCCACGCTGACCGGCAAGTACCCGCAGCGCGTGCTGCTGATCGGCTGCCAGCCGCAGGAGCTGGAGGACTACGGCGGCAGCCTGCGCCCGGTCGTCAAGGCCGCGATGGAGGACGCACTGGCGCTGGGCGTGGCCGAACTCGAGCGCTGGGGCGCAGGCCCCGTCGAACGCCGGACCCCGCTGGCGGCGCGCGAGGCGGTGACGCTGGACGAGCTGGCGCTGACCGCCTACGAAGCGCAGCGACCCGCCGCGGAAGAAGCCTGCCGCATCGGCGACGACCGGTTCCTGGTGAAGGACCTCTGACATGTGCATCGGCATCCCCATGCAAGTGGTCGAGGCCGATGGCCGCTTCGCCTTGTGCGAAGGCCGCGGCGAGCGCCGCCGCATCAACACCGCCCTGGTCGGCGAGGTCTCCAGCGGCGACTGGCTGCTGGTCTTCCTCGACGACGCGCGCGAGCGCATCGATACCGACCGCGCGACCGAGGTGAACGCGGCGCTGGACCTGGTGCTCGGTGCCATGCAGGGTCTGGAGGCGCAGGAAGACGCGGGCTTCGCCCTGCCGTCGCAGATGAGCCCGGAACAAATGCGCGCCCTGACCGGCGCCTGAACACAAGGAGACACCATGATTGAAACCACAGAAGCCCACGCCCCCCTGGTCCAGCGCCTCGCGCGCGAGTTCGGCGCCACCTGGGTCGACGAGACCAGCGTCGCCGACTGGACCGCCG
>CAMLQP010000284.1 GCA_946482115.1 uncultured Comamonadaceae bacterium | reverse complement strand
GAAGCCATGGAAGCCTTGCCCGCCGAACTGTGCCAGGCCATCACCCTGCGGGAGATCGAAGGCCTGAGCTATGAAGAGATTGCCCAGGCGCTGGATTGCCCGATCGGGACCGTGCGCTCGCGGATATTCCGCGCCCGCGAAGCGATTTCGGCCCGCATCAGGCCGATGCTGGAAAACCGCTCTGGCAAGCGATGGTGAACGCTATGAACGAAAGTCCCGACATGCAAGCGCCTGTCCCCAACGACCTCCGGGATCCGTCCCCGGACGAACTGCTGTCCGCCTTGGTGGACGGCGAGCTGTCCAGTGCCGATCTGGACCGGCTGATGGCGGCCGGGCAGCCGCTGGCTGCGTCGTGGTCGTGTTACCAGGTGGTCGGCGATGCCTTGCGCGGCCCGGCTGGCGGCGCGGTACCCGCCCGCAGCAGCTGCGTGACCGCGGTGATGGCCCGGCTGCGCGACGAGGTTCCGCCGTTGCCGCTGGCCGAGCCCGGGCCAGCCCGCGTGCGCGGGCTCGCGGCCAATGAAGCGGTTTTCCGCTGGAAGCTGGTGGCCGGCCTGGCCTCGCTGGCGGCCGTGGGCGTGCTGACCTGGCAGGTGGTTTCGCAGCCGGCGCCCTCGGCAGGGCCCCAGCTGGCGCAGATGCCGGTTCCCGCACCCGCCCTGGCCGTGGCCGAGCCGGCATCGACCGAGGTGGTGGTGCCCGGTGGCCTGGGGCCCGTGATCCGGGATGCCCAGCTGGACGAGCTGCTGGCCGCGCACCGCCAGCTGGGCGGCTCGGCGCTGCAGATGCCGGCCGGCTTCATGCGCAATGCCACCTTCGAGACCCCGCAGCGCTGAAATGAACCGACCCCCACGCTCATCGCTTCGCATATCGCTGCCCCCCAAGGGGGCGCGTCAGTGCCTTCGGGCGGCCGGGCTGTACTGACATGGCATATCTCGTGACCCGCTGGATCTGGCCCGTGGCGCTGCTCGCCGGGCTGGTGCTGCCGCCCGCGATGGCTCAGACCCCGCCCGGTGCGACACCGACGCCGCAGAGCCTCAACGACTGGCTGGACCGCCTGCACGACGCCTCGCGCCGGCGGGCCTACACCGGCACGTTCGTGGTGTCGGCCGGAACAGCCATGGCCACTTCCAAGATCTGGCACGTGTGCGACGGCAAGCAGCAGGTCGAGCGTATCGAGACCCTGACAGGTGCGCCGCGCACCACGCTGCGCCGCAACGACGACGTCATCACCTTCGTGCCGCAGTCCAAATCGGCGTGGGTCGAGAAGCGCGAGGCGCTGCGGCCTTTCCCCGACCGCCTGAAGACGCCCGCCAACGCCATCGAGGAACACTACAACGCCCGGCTTGCTGGCCTGGAGCGCGTGGCCGGCGTCGACGCCGACGTGGTCGTGTTCGAGCCGCAGGACAAGCTGCGGTTCGGCTACAAGGTCTGGTCCGAAAAAACCACCGGGCTGGCGGTGAAGCTGCAGACGCTGGACGCGCGCGGCCAGGTGCTGGAGCAGATGGTGTTCTCCGAGCTGCAGCTGGATGCCCCGGTGCAGATGGACAAGCTGCTCAAGCAGATGAACAACACCCAGGGTTACCAGGTCCACAAGGCGCCGCTCAACAAGACCACCGCCGAGGCCGAGGGCTGGCAGCTCAAGACCGAGGTGCCCGGCTTTGTGCCCATGAGCTGCCACACCCATGGCGAACCTGGCGCAAAGCCCGGGACGCTGCCCTTGCAGTGGGTCTTCTCCGACGGCCTGGCGTCCGTGTCCCTGTTCCTGGAACGCTACGACCCCCAGCGGCACGGCCGCGAACGCATGGCGGCCATGGGCGCCACCCACACGCTGACGCAGCGTATCGGCGACCACTGGCTCACCGCCATGGGCGAGGTGCCGGTGTCCACACTCAAGTTGTTTGCACAGTCGCTGGAACGCCAGCGCTGAAACCGACTCTGACCTGCGTGGCTGCCGCAGGAGCGGTGGCGTTTCATTTGTCTGTGGAGGAGCAACATGCCTAGCGAGAACTTCCCATCGATCCGTCTGTCTTCCAGGCCCGGCCGGGGTCTGGCCGTGGTGCTGGCGGCCGTGCTGGCCCTGTCGGTCGTCTGGCTGCGCCCCGGGCCGGCGGTGGCCCAGGCGCCGGCCGCTCCCGCTCCGCTGGTGACGGGGCTGCCCGATTTCACCGCGCTGGTGGATACGGTGGGCCCCTCCGTCGTCAACATCCGTACCGTCGAGCGCGCGCGCCAGGGGCGGGTGGGCGGCGGCGCCGCCGAGGAGCAGATGCTGGAGTTCTTCCGCCGGTTCGGCATCCCCATACCGCCCGGCGTGACGCCGCGCGGTCCACAGCCGCAGCCCGAGGGTTCCGCACCCGAGGGCGAGCGTCCGCGCGGGGTCGGATCGGGCTTCGTGCTGACGGCCGACGGCTTCGTCATGACCAACGCCCACGTGGTCGAAGGGGCCGACGAGGTGCTGGTCACGCTGCCTGACAAGCGCGAGTTCAAGGCCCGCATCGTGGGCGCCGACAAGCGCACCGACGTGGCGGTGGTCAAGATCGAGGCGGCTGGCCTGAACCCGGTCCGCATAGGTGACGTCAACCGCCTGCGGGTGGGCGAGTGGGTCATGGCCATCGGCTCGCCGTTCGGGCTGGAGAACACCGTGACCGCCGGCATCGTGAGCGCCAAGCAGCGCGACACCGGCGATTACCTGCCCTTCATCCAGACCGACGTCGCCATCAACCCCGGCAACTCGGGTGGCCCTCTGATCAACCTGCGTGGCGAGGTGGTGGGCATCAACAGCCAGATCTACTCGCGCTCAGGCGGTTTCCAGGGCATCTCGTTCGCCATCCCCATCGACGAGGCGGTGCGCGTGTCCGAGCAGCTCAAGGTCAGCGGCCGCGTCACGCGCGGGCGCATCGGCGTGTCCATCGACCAGGTCGGCAAGGACGTGGCCGAGGCCATTGGCCTGGGCAAGCCCGAAGGCGCGCTGGTGCGTGGCGTCGAACCCGATTCGCCAGCAGCCAAGGCAGGCGTCGAGCCTGGGGACATCATCGTCAGGTTCGACGGCAAGACGATCGAGAAATCCGCGGACCTGCCGCGCCTGGTGGGCAACACCAAGCCCGGCACCCGGAGCACCATCACCGTGTTTCGCCGTGGCAGCCAGCGCGACCTGAGCGTGGTGGTGGCCGAGCTGGAGCCCGAACGCGTGGTGGCCCGCTCGGGCGCGCCCGAGGGCGGGCGCAACGCGCCGAGCGCGGTGGCCCAGACGCTGGGCCTGACGGTCGCTGAACTGACTGACGCGCAGAAAGCCGAGCTGCGCCTCAAGGGCGGCGTGCGGGTGACGGCGGCCGAAGGCCCGGCCGCACGCTCCGGGCTGCGCGAGGGTGACGTCATCGTGGCGCTGGCCAACGTCGAGATCGCGAGCGTGCGCGATTTCGAGGCGCAGATCGCCAAGGTGGACAAAAGCCGCGCCGTGCAGGTGCTGGTGCGCCGAGGGGAATGGGCCCAGTACGCCGTGATCCGTCCCCAGGGGCGCTGACCCGGGCCTGTCCAGAAAGCCCATGGGCGGCACTGGGGTTCTGGCTGGCAGCCTGTGGATAGTTTGAAAGGGCCTTGAAAGTCAGTGGTTGCTGACTTCAAGGTCTTTTTCTTATTCCAGAGGTAATGACCTCTGAATGGTCGGAATTGACCTGAATCCGGTGTGGTGAGATTCACGATATGGGATGCTGGAAGGCCCTCAAACCGGAGGATTTTCTTGTTCACAACTTGTCCAGTTGTTTTCAACAGGACTTGTGGATAAAATGTGCATCCAAGGGCCGTTGCGCCGTCACCACAAGCCAAAACGGGCCGCGCAAAGGTGTGCGAGGGGCGCTTTTTGCCTACAATGAAGCCCCAACTA
>CAMLQP010000283.1 GCA_946482115.1 uncultured Comamonadaceae bacterium | reverse complement strand
ATCGCCCCGCAGCCCGCATGAACTGGGGCTTGGCCCAAAGAAAAAGCCCCCGGGATGCGGGGGCTCGGACTACCTGGCGGAAAGGGAGGGATTCGAACCCTCGATACGGTAGAACCGTATACCGGATTTCGAGTCCGGCGCATTCGACCACTCTGCCACCTTTCCGGGTTGTTCGATGGTGTCGAAGCCCGCGATTGTAGCAGGCCGGTGGGGTCAGCTTTCCTGATCGCTGAAGTGGCGCAGCGCGGCGGCGATGTCGTCGGGGCTGGCGTCGCCCTCTGGGTTCACCTGCGGGCCCAGCGCGGCCAGGGCGCCGGGGCCGTGCTGCTTGAGCTGCTCGATGGCGGCGGCGGCGGCCTTGGGATCGGCGAAGCCGGCGCTTTGCAGCAGGGTCTTGCCCTTGGCGTCGAGCAGCTTGAAGTGGAACTGGCCGTCTTTCTCGCGGTACTGCTTGAAGCTGGGGCCGCCGGCCTTGGCCGCCTTGGTGGTCTGCGCCGTGGCGGCGCTGCTGTCCAGCGGGCGCAGGCCCACGGCGTGGCGCAGGCGGGCGGTGAATGGGGTGGCGGTGGCGCGGGCCTTCACGGCGCCGGCCTTGAGGATCTTCTCGATCCGCGCGGGGTTGTTGATCAGTCCGTCGTAGACCTCGCGCAGGGGGGCGATCTCCCGGTCGATGCGCTCGAACAGCACCTGCTTGGCGTCGCCCCAGGCGATGCCGTCGGCGTAGGCTTGGGCCAGCGCGGCGGTCTCCTCGGGGGTGGCGAAGGCCTGGTAGAGCTGGAACAGGGCCGAGCCCTCGGTGTTCTTGGGTTCACCGGGCGGGCGCGAGTCGGTCAGGATGCCCATGATGAGCTTGCGCAGCTGGTCCCGGGGCGTGAACAGCGGGATGGTGTTGTCGTAGCTCTTGCTCATCTTGCGGCCGTCCAGGCCGGGCAGGGTGGCCACGTGCTCCTCGATGGCGGCTTCGGGCAGGGTGAAATGTTCCCCGTAGAGGTGGTTGAAGCTGGACGCCATGTCGCGCGCCATCTCGATGTGCTGCACCTGGTCGCGGCCCACGGGCACTTGGTGGGCGTTGAACATCAGGATGTCGGCGGCCATCAGCACCGGGTACATGAAGAGACCGGCGCTGACGCCGTCGTCGGTTTCGGCGCCGGCGGCGGTGTTCTTGTCCACGGCAGCCTTGTAGGCATGGGCGCGGTTGAGCAGGCCCTTGCCGCAGACGCAGGTGAGGAACCAGGTCAGTTCGGGGATTTCGGGGATGTCGGACTGGCGGTAGAAAGTGACTTTCTCGGGGTCCAGGCCGCAGGCCAGCCAGGTGGCGGCGATCTCCAGGGTGGAGCGCTGCACGCGCGCGGGATCGCCTCCAGTCTTGATGAGGGCGTGGTAGTCGGCCAGGAAGTAAAAGCTGTCGACGTTGGGCAGGCGGCTGGCGCGCACCGTGGGGCGGATGGCGCCCACGTAGTTGCCCAGGTGGGGCGTGCCCGAGGTGGTGATGCCGGTGAGGACGCGGGTTTGGCTCATGGTGGGGTCAGAAGAGGATCAGTCGCAGCGGCGAGAGCAGCAGGTCGATGAGGTTGCCGGTGAGGCCCATGAGCGGGCGCAGCCAGTAGGTGCTGACGATGCCGCTGATGACCAGGGCCATGACGATGAAGAAACCCCAGGGTTCGACGCGCGAGACCAGCTCGGCCTGGCGCCACGGCAGCAGGCCCACGAGGATGCGTCCGCCGTCCAGCGGCGGCAGCGGGAACAGGTTGAAGGCGAACATCACCAGATTGACCACCTGGCCGGCGCGGCACATCTGCAGGAAGAAGCGCTCCTCCACGCCCGCAGCCACCAGCACGTAGAGCAGGATGGTCCAGAGGATGGCCTGCACGAGGTTGGCGCCCGGGCCGGCCAGCGCCACCCAGATCATGTCGCGCTTGGGGTTGCGCAGGTTGCCGAAGCGCACCGGCACCGGCTTGGCGTAGCCGAACAGGAAGGCGCCCGCCGTGGCGAAGTACAGCAGCAGCGGCATGGCGATGGTGCCCAGCGGGTCGATGTGCTTGACCGGGTTGAGCGTGATGCGGCCCAGCATGTAGGCCGTGTCGTCGCCGAAGTGGCGCGCCGCGTAGCCGTGGGCGGCTTCGTGCACGGTGATGGCGAACAGGACCGGGATCGCGTAGATGGCGACGGTCTGGATGATCTGGGCTATGTCCATGGGACCTTATTGTCACAGACCGATCGCGGCGAGTTCTCCCTGGCCCCGGCGGATGATCTCGGGTTCGCCGCCCGTGCCCATGGGCGTGAGGTCCAGCACCGTGGTGGGCTGGCGCGAGCAGGCGCCTGCATCGACGACCGCGGCCAGCTCGTGCTGGTAGCGCGCGCGGATGACGGCGGGGTCGTTCAGCGGCTCGGTCTCGCCCGGCGGGATCAGCGTGGTGGCGAGCAGGGCCGCGCCGTGCTCCTCCAGCAGCGCCTGCAGCGCGCGGTGCGCGGGGATGCGCAGGCCTATGGTCTTGCGCGACGGGTGGCTGACGCGGCGTGGCACGTCGCGCCCCGCTTCCAGGATGAAGGTGTAGGGGCCGGGCGTGGCCAGCTTGAGCAGGCGGTACTGGCGGTTGTCCACCTTGGCGTAGGCCGAGACCTCGCTCAGATCGCGGCACAGCACCGTCAGGTGGTGGCGGTCATCCACCTGGCGGATGCGGCGCAGGCGGTCGGCGGCGGCCTTGTCGTCCAGGTGGCAGACCAGCGCGTAGCTCGAGTCGGTGGGCACCGCCAGCACGCCGCCCTTGGCCAGCAGCTGCACCGCCTGCTTGAGCAGGCGCGGCTGCGGGTTGTCGGGGTGGACTTCGAAATGCTGCGACATGGCGGGATTGTGGCTTCAGGCCTCGGGCGGCTCCACCGGCAGGCGGTTCTGCCGCGCAGTCAGCCAGCCGGCGGTGGCGCCGCAGACCACGATCAGCGCCATGCCGGTCAGCTCCACCGGGCCGGGCACGTGGCCGAACACCACCCAGCCTGCCAGCATGGCGAAGCCGATCTGCGCGTAAAGGTAGGGCGTGAGGGTGGAGGCGGGCGCCCGCGCGAAGGCCAGGATCAGCAGGAAGTGGCCGACCGTGCCCATGGTTCCCACCAGGCACAGCAGCATCAGCGTGCGGGTGTCGGGGATGGCCTGCCACACCAGCGGCACGATGGCGCTCATGATCAGCGCGCCCACCCAGCCGGTGTAGAAATGCATGGTCATCGGGTCCTCGGTGCGCGCCATCTTGCTGGTGAGAATCTGGAAGGCGGCATAGGCCAGCACCATCACCAGCGCCAGCAGGCTGGCCCAGCCCAGCAGCGCGCCGCCCGGACGCACGATCAGCAGCGCGCCGGCAAAACCCAGCACCACCAGCAGCCAGCGCAGCGGCCCCACCCGTTCCTTGAGGAACAGCGCCGCCAGCAGCGTGACCATCAGCGGCGTGGTCATCACGATGGCGGTGAATTCACCCACCGGCATGAAGCTCACGGTGATGAAGGACATGGCGCTCACCAGCAGCAGCAGCACGCCCCGCAGCAGCTGGAACTTCGGGTGGGCGGTGCGCAGCAGGGCGCGCCCGCGCAGCGGCAGCATCACCGCGCTGACCACCACGGCCTGGAACAGGTAGCGGAACCACACCGCCACCAGCACCGAAACCACGGCGCTGACGTACTTGACGGTGGTGTCGAGGATGGCGAAGCAGCCCACGGCCGCAATCAAAAAAAGAACGCCCTGCAGAGGGCGCGCGTGGACGGGGTTCATGCGTGAGGGCTTACTGGATGCGATCGGCGAGCAGTTCCCAGACCGGCGTGAGCCGGCCTTCCAGGTAGGGCAGCTTGCCCAGGTCGGTGTGGCTTTCATCCGGGCTGTGGAAATCGCTGCCGCGCGAGGCGGCCA
>CAMLQP010000282.1 GCA_946482115.1 uncultured Comamonadaceae bacterium | reverse complement strand
TCCTCATACGCCTGGAAGTGGTTGGATTTGCGCCGCACCGCCCAGCCGGCGTGCAACGGCGGCAGCAGGTACTGCTCGTGCAGGTTCTCCAGCACCTGCGGCAGCCCGGCCGACAGGTCGTTGTTCAGCAGGATCGTGCAGGGGTCGAAGTCCTTCAAACCCAGGCGCCGCTTGGTGCGCAGCAACGGCTCCACGGTGAGCGTGCTGCCGTCGGGCAGGTTCAGCGTGGTGGGCTCGGTGATGGTTTCGTCGAGCGTGCCCAGGCGCACGTTCAGGCCGGCCTGGTGGAAGATCTGCACCAGCCGCTGCACGTTCATCAGGTAGAAGGTGTTACGGGTGTGCTTCTCGGGGACCAGCAGCAGGTTCTTCGCCTCGGGGCAGATCTTCTCGATCGCCGCCATCGCCGCCTGCACGGCCAGCGGCAACATTTCCTCGGTGAGGTTGTTGAAGCCGCCGGGGAACAGGTTGGTGTCGACCGGTGCCAGCTTGAAGCCCGCGTTACGAACGTCGACCGAACTGTAGAACGGGGGCGTGTGCTCCATCCATTCCAGCCGGAACCAGCGCTCGATGGCGGGCATGGACTCCAGGATGCGCTGTTCGAGTTCGTTGATGGGGCCGGTGAGCGCCGTGATGAGGTGGGGAACCATGGAATCTCAGCCTGTGGGGCGGTTGGAGGGTCGGGCGAACGATTCTAGGCAAATGAGGCCACCGGCGCTTTGCGCAACCCCTGCCCCGCCGCGGCCGAATGAAAACGGCCTCCCGCTGGGGAGGCCGCTGGTTGCCGCACTCCCTGGCGGGAGTACGGGCTCGCTTGCACTGTTGCTTACTTGCTGTAAGCGGTTTCGCCGTGCGAGGTGATGTCCAGGCCCTCGCGCTCGGCTTCTTCCGGCACGCGCAGGCCGATCACCATGTCGACGATCTTGTAGGCGACCAGCGAGACCACGGCAGACCAGACGATGGTCAGCAGCACGCCCTTCAGTTGGACCCACACCTGCGCTGCGATCGAGTAGTCGGCAGCCGTCACCATGGAGACCGTGACCCAGTCAGCCACGTAACCCGGGCCGCCCAGACCGGGCGCGTTGAAGACGCCCGTCAGCAGCGCGCCGATGATGCCGCCCACGCCGTGCACGCCGAACACGTCCAGCGAGTCGTCCGCACCCAGCATCTTCTTCAGACCGGTCACGCCCCAGAGGCAGGCGAAGCCGGCGATGAAGCCGATGATCAGTGCACCGCCCACGCCGACGTTGCCGGCCGCGGGGGTGATGGCCACCAGGCCAGCGACAGCACCGGAAGCGGCACCCAGCATGGACGCCTTGCCTTTGGCCAGCGCTTCACCGATGCACCAGGCGAGCACGGCAGCGGCCGTGGCAATGAAGGTGTTGATGAAGGCCAGGGCAGCGTAGCCGTTGGCTTCCAGGGCGGAGCCGGCGTTGAAACCGAACCAGCCCACCCACAGCAGCGAGGCACCGACCATGGTCAGCGTCAGGCTGTGAGGCGCCATGGCTTCCTTGCCGTAACCGATGCGCTTGCCCACCATGAACGCGCCCACCAGGCCCGCCACAGCGGCGTTGATGTGCACCACGGTGCCGCCAGCGAAGTCCAGAGCACCCCACTGCCAGATCTGGCCGGCCTTGCCGGTCATGGCGTCGGCCACTTCCTTGGAGGCGTAGGCGTCCGGGCCCATCCAGAACCACACCATGTGGGCGATGGGCAGGTAGCTGAAGGTGAACCACAGCACCATGAACAGCATGACGGCGCTGAACTTGATGCGTTCTGCGAACGCACCGACGATCAGGGCGCAGGTGATGCCGGCGAACGTGGCCTGGAAGGCGGCGAACACCACTTCCGGAATCACGACACCCTTGCTGAACGTGGCCGCGTTGGCAAACGTGCCTGCGGCGTTGTCCCAGATGCCCTTCATGAACAGCCGGTCGAAACCACCGATGAACGCGCCGCCTTCGGTGAAGGCCAGGCTGTAGCCGTAGATGAACCACAGCACCACGATCAGCGAGAACGTGACCATCACCTGCATCAGCACGGACAGCATGTTCTTGCTGCGCACCAGGCCGCCGTAGAACAGCGCCAGGCCGGGCACGGTCATCATGATCACGAGCAGCGTGGAGACCAGCATCCACGCGTTGTCGCCCTTGTTGGCGACCGGTGCGGCCGGTGCCGAGGCGGCTTCGGCCGGTGCCGCGGCGGCGGCAGCGGATGCGGGTGCAGCCGCCGGAGCAGCTTCGGTGGCGGCGGCCGCTGCGGTGGCCGCCGGCGCCGACGCGGCGGCGTCCTGCGCCAGCGCGCCGCCGGTGAAGCCCAGGACCGCGAGGCCCAGGGCCAATGAAGCGAGGAATTTCTTCATGGGTTGTCTCGGTTGAGTTCTAACTCGCTTAGAGCGCGTCCTTGCCGGTCTCGCCGGTGCGGATGCGCACCACCTGCTCGAGCGCGGACACGAAGATCTTGCCGTCGCCGATCTTGCCGGTGCGCGCCGCGCTTTCGACCGCCTCGATCACGCGGTCGACGATGGCGTCATCGACGGCCGCCTCGATCTTCACCTTGGGCAGGAAGTCGACCACGTACTCCGCGCCGCGGTACAGCTCGGTGTGGCCCTTCTGACGACCGAAGCCCTTGACTTCGGTCACCGTGATGCCCTGAACGCCGATGTTGCTCAGAGCCTCACGCACTTCGTCAAGCTTGAAGGGCTTGACGATGGCGGTCACCATCTTCATGGTTGATCTCCTTTGGTTGTAATGAAACTCAGAAGGTCTTGGCGACCGACAGCACGAGGCGTGTCTTGCCGCCATCCTTCGGCGCCGAGACGCCCGTGGTGAAGAAATCCTTGTCGCTCGTGCCGACGATCGCGGCGCCGAGCACCCACCCGCTCAGGTCTTTCGTCACGGCGAGTTTGTAGTCGCTGACGTTGTCGTCCTGCAAGCCGAAGTCCTCGCCGTCCTTGATGAACTGGTAGCCGTAGTGGCCGCTGAGCACCCAGCCGTCGCCGAGGTCGTAGGAGGCGGCGAGGTCGAGGTAGTAGTTGCCCTTGGTGTCGCCGGAGGCGCCGTCGCCCAGCCCGAAGAAGTTGGTCAGGCCGTAATAGAACTTGGCGCTGACGATGCTGTAGGAGGCGCCGACGTAGATCTCGCCCTGGTCGACCTTGCCCAGATCGCCGGTTTCGTCGGAGGGGTAGTAGTAGTAGATGCCGCCCACGTCCATGTTCAGCGGACCGGCCGCAAACTTGTAGCCGCCGTAGAAGTCCATCTCCAGCGAGGCACCACGGAACAGTGACTGCTCGACGTTGGAGTTCCAGTTGCCGACGTAGAAGCCCGACGAATGCGCGAAGTCGACGCCGCCTTGCAGCGTGGGCTTGTAGGCCGTCTGCGTGAAGCCGCGGAAGCGGTAGTCGGTTGCGATGGTCAGGTTGCCCGACAGCGTGTAGTCGGGCTGGGCCTGCTGCGCCATGGCCGGCACGGCCGCGATGGCCGACAACGCGATCAGGGCCAGAAGCGGTTTTTTCATGTGAACTCTCCGGAAAGGCAGTGGGTGGATGAGGATCGGGCGGTGTTTCTGCACGATCCATGCCACTCACGACTTGTGGCCGGATGCCCCGAGTTCGCGCACCGCGCCACCAAAAAGGGCCCTGAGGCCGCACAAAGCGGGTGCGTCTGACGCAAACGCACCAAACTGAGGCATCACCCTTCTGGGGGAGGCCGCTTCACCTCCATTCCAGGTGCGCCGCGCCGACAATCGCCCGCACCCGCCAGGAGCGGGGGGCACAACAAAGGGAGAGGGAGAAGATGTCGCTCGCCGTCATACGCAGCCGGGCGCTGGCCGGGCTGCAGGCACCGGAGGTCACCGTCGAGGTGCATCTGGCCAACGGGCTGCCGAGCTTCACGCTGGTGGGGC
>CAMLQP010000281.1 GCA_946482115.1 uncultured Comamonadaceae bacterium | reverse complement strand
CCCAGCGACTTGTCGCGGTTGCGCTCCACGTTCTCCAGCGCGCCCTTGCGCACCGAGACGCTCAGGCCCGCGCCCTCGGACACCTCGGCACCGGCGTCGGCCACGCCCAGCGACCGGGCATGGGTCAGGGCCAGATCGACCCATTCCTCGAACTGTCCGCGGGAGTACTGAAAGCCCTGTTCGGGGCGGTCGGATCGGGTGTTTTTCATGGCCCGGCTATGATACTTGGCCCCCACCGATGGGCTGACCCATGTCCCGCAAACCCACCAAAGGCTATTTCGTGCGCGGCCACTTCGTGGCCGAAGGCAGCGAGCTCGACCTGGAGCTCAAGCGCGAGCTCAAGGGCTCCGTCGAACACAGCAAGACCGATCTCAAGAAGGAAAGCGAACGCCTGCAGCAGCTGGGCGAGGCGCTGGTCACCCTGCGCGCCGACCTGCTGGCGCGCGTGAACCTGTCCGAGAAGCTGCTCGACGCGCTGGCCGAGGCCAGGCGCATCACCAATTTCGAGGGCCGCCGGCGCCACATGCAGTTCATCGGCAAGCTGATGCGCCAGCTGGACGAGCAGACGCTGGCCGCCGCCGAGGCCGCGCTGGAAGAGCAGCGCCAGCCCTCCGCCCGCGAGACCCAGGCCCTGCACCTGGCCGAAAGCTGGCGCGACCGCCTGATCGCGGACGACGGCGCCCTGACCGACTGGCTGGCCCACCACCCGGGCACCGACGTGCAGCAGCTGCGTGCCCTGATCCGCCAGGCCCGCAAGGACGCCCAGGCCGCGCCGGCCGAACGGCCCGGCGAGGCCCAGCGCCACGGCCGCGCCTACCGCGACATCTTCCAGCAGGTCAAGGCCCAGCTGCTGGCCGCGCAAGAGGACAGTGATGCCTGAGCCCGCCTTCGAGCCGGTGCGCATCGGCATCGTCTCCGTCAGCGACCGCGCCAGCACCGGCGTCTACGAAGACAAGGGCCTGCCCGCGCTGCAGGACTGGCTGACCCGCGCGCTGAAGAACCCGATCACCTTCGAGCCCCGGCTGATCCCCGACGAACAGGACCGCATCAGCGCCACCCTGGTCGAACTGGTGGACGCTGGCTGCTCGCTGGTGCTGACCACCGGCGGCACCGGCCCGGCGCCGCGCGACGTGACGCCCGAAGCCACGCTGGCCGTGGCGCATAAGGAAATGCCCGGCTTCGGCGAGCAGATGCGCCAGGTATCGCTGGCCTTCGTGCCCACGGCCATCCTGTCGCGCCAGGTGGCGGTGATCCGCGACCGCAGCCTGATCATCAACCTGCCCGGCCAGCCCAAGGCCATCGCCGAGACGCTGGAAGGCCTGAAACACCCGGACGGCACGCAGAAGGTCAACGGCATCTTCGCCGCCGTGCCCTACTGCATCGACCTGATCGGTGGCCCCTACCTCGAAACGGACGACGCCGTCTGCAAGGCCTTCCGGCCCAAGTCCGCCCTGCGCCCCGCGCGCTGACCCCCAGGAACCCCACACCATGAAAATCGCGCAAGACACCGTCGTCACCCTCACCTTCCGCGCCCTTGATGCCAAGGGCAAGGTGCTCGAGGACGGCAAGGAGCCCCGCGCCTACCTACACGGCGGCTACGGCAACACGCTGCCCGGCATCGAAAGGGCGCTGGAAGGCCAGGAAAAGGGTTTCACCACCACCATCACGCTGCAGCCTTCGCTGGCTTTCGGCGAGCGTGACGAGAGCCTGGTGACCAGCATCTCCAAGAAGGACTTCCCGCCGGGGGTGAAGGTGGGCGGACAGCTCGAAGGCCACGACGACCAGGGCCGGCGCCAGGTCTTCACCGTGACCAAGATCAAGGGCGACACCGTGCTGCTCGATGGCAACCACCCGCTGGCGGGACAGGACCTGACCTTCACGTTGAAGGTGCTGGATGTGCGCGCCGCCTCGGCGGAAGAGGTGCAGCACGGCCATGCGCATGGCGCGCACGGCCACCACCACTGATCCGGGCTACTTGCCCACCAGCTGGTTCAGTTTTTCAGCTTCGAAGCATTCCTTGCGCGCCGCGTCCTGCGGCACGCAATCACCCTTGCGGGCCTCGGCCAGGGTCTCGATGGCCTGCCAGAGCAGCGCGATCTGGTGCTCCTGGCCGGCCGCGTTGTCGATCAGGCTGCGCATGGCCTGGGACAGCGGGTCGTCGTCCTGCGTGATGCCGTAGGCCGAGAACTTGGGCTTGTCCTCGGTCACGTCGGCGCTTTCGCCGGTCTTGCTGGGGATGATGCGCGCCGGAATGCCCACCGCCGTGGCGCCGGCCGGCACCGGCTTGATCACCACCGCGTTGCTGCCGATCTTGGCCCCGTCGCCCACCGTGAAACCGCCCAGCACCTTGGCGCCAGCGCTGACCACCACGTCCTTGCCCAGCGTGGGGTGGCGCTTGGTGCCCTTGTAGAGCGAGGTGCCGCCCAGCGTCACGCCCTGGTAGATGGTGCAGCCGTCACCGATCTCGGCGGTCTCGCCCACCACCACGCCCATGGCGTGGTCGAAGAACACCCGCTCGCCCAGCTTGGCGCCCGGGTGGATCTCGATGCCGGTGAGCCAGCGGTTGAAATTGGAGATGAAGCGCCCCAGCCACTTGAGGCCGTGGTTCCAGCACCAGTGGGCCGGGCGGTGCAGCCAGACGGCATGCAGGCCGGGGTAGCAGGTGATGACCTCCCAGGTGCTGCGCGCGGCGGGGTCGCGCTCGAGGATGCACTGGATGTCGGAACGCAGGCGGGCAAACATGGCGCGCAGTCTAGCGTGGAACGCGCCGGGCCGCCTGCTGCATGGCCCGGGCGACACCACGCAGGATGTGGATTTCCTCGTCGGTCGGCTGCGCGCGGTTGAAGAGCCGGTTCAGGCGCGGCATCAGCTTCTTGGGCGCTTCCGGGTCGAGGAATCCCACGTCCACCAGCGCCTGCTCCCAGTGCGCCAGCAGCCCGGCCACGGCGGCGGCATCGGCCGGTGGCGATTCCGTCGCTCCCGAGGCGCCCAGCGCAAACCCGCCCAGGGCCTGGCGCCACTCGTAGGCGATGAGCTGCACGGCAGCGGCCAGGTTGAGCGAGCCGTAGTCGGGCGCGGTGGGAATGCTCAGCGCCACATGGCAGCGGTAGACGTCCTCGTTGCGCATGCCGAAGCGCTCGGCGCCGAACAGGAAGGCCACGCCGCCCTGCGCGGGCGCGCCGGGCGCGGTCAGCGTGGCCAGGTGCTCGCGCGGCGCGCGCGTGGGCGGGCCGAAGTCGCGCGGCGTCATGGCGGTGGCGCACAGGTGGGTCATGCCGTCCAGCGCCTCGTCCAGCGTGGCCACCACGCGGGCCTTGTCCAGCACGTCGGTGGCGCCGCTGGCGCGCTGCACGGTCTCGTCGCGTGCGAGCACGTCGGGCCAGCGCGGCGCCACCAGCACCAGGTCGTCGAAACCCATCACCTTCATGGCGCGCGCCACCGCGCCGACGTTGCCGGCATGGCTGGTCTGGATCAGAATGAAGCGCGTTTTCATGGGTGGCGTTAAAATACCGGCATTGTCGCCGCCATCGCGCGGCCTTCTTGCCGCCCTCGTGCGGCTTTTGTCGTTCTTGAACAAGTCATGTCGTCCAACCTGCACCCCATGCTCAACGTGGCCATCAAGGCCGCACGTGCCGCTGGCACCATCATCAACCGCGCCGCGCTGGATGTGGAGTCGGTCCGCGTCTCGGTCAAGCAGACCAACGATTTCGTCACCGAGATCGACCAGGCCGCCGAGAACGCCATCATCGATACCCTGCTGACCGCCTACCCCGACCACGGCATCTGGGCCGAGGAGTCCGGCCGCCGCGACGGCAAGGGGCGCGACAAGGATTTCGTGTGGATCATCGATCCGCTGGACGGCACGACCAACTTCATCCACGGCTTCCCGGTCTACTGCGTGAGCATCGC
>CAMLQP010000280.1 GCA_946482115.1 uncultured Comamonadaceae bacterium | reverse complement strand
TGATCGTCGCCGCCATCACCCTGGTGCTGGGCACGGGCGACTACACGCTCAAGTTTGGCGAGTTCGCGCTGGGGGGCATCGGTACCGCCACGTTCGGCGCCATCCTGCTGTATGCGATCCTGAATCGCGGCAAGTGAAGTAGGCGCTCTGTGACCTCGCGTTGACCGAGGTCACAGGGTGGCCAATTCCGCTCATGTCCCCCGGGCGCTGCGCGCCCTCCTCCTTTACTTCGCTGCATCGGCCACCCTGAACCCTCGGTCCACCACCACCTGTGCGCGCCAGCGGTGGTGTGCCCGCATCTCGTCAGATCGGAGCGACAGCCTGCCCTGCGCAGCGGCATAAAGGAGGAGCCGGCGCAGCCGGCGGGGGACAGCCGCGGAGCAGGGCAGGCTGTCGCTCCGATCCCGCGAGGCCTCAGAAAGAGTGAGCAGACCCCGGTCAGCCAGCCGCCCGGGAAGCATCCAGCTGCGCCTTGGCCCGCGCCGCCAGCGCCACCTCCTCAGGTGTCGAGGGCTTCCACTCCGGCACCGGCGTCGGCCGCCCGTGTGAATCCACCGATACGAACACGATCAGGCATTCGGTGGTCGTCTCCAGCACGCCGGTCTTGACGTCGCCGCTGCGCACCTCCACCGACAGGTTCATGCTGGTCTTGCCGGTGTAGGCGATGCGCGCTTCCACTTCCACCAGATCGCCGATCATGATCGGCCGGTGAAAACGGATGCCGCCCACGTAGACCGTGACGCAGTAACGCTTGGACCAGGCCGTGGCACAGGCATAGCCGGCCTCGTCGATCCACTTCATGACGGTGCCGCCGTGGACCTTGCCGCCGAAATTGACGGTGCTGGGCTCGGCCAGGAAACGCAGGACGATGCTGGACATGGGAATGAAGGTTTGCTTGAGTCGCCGGTGGGACACCTGGGCCTCGCATTATCCGTACCCGCTGCTTTCGGCGGTGAAACGGCGTAAACTGCCCGCAGACCCGCGAGGTGCCCCCATGAACGCCCTGTCCTCCATTGCCCTGTCGGGCATCCAAGCCGCCCAGACCCGGCTCAACGCGTCGGCGAACAACATCGCCAACATGAACACCGACGGCTTCCGCCGCGACGAAGTCAGCGCGCAGGCCGTCGAAGGCGGCGGCGTGGCGGTTTCGGTCGGCAAGGCCGGGCGCGCCGGCACCGACCTGGTGCAGGACATCGTCGAGCAGAAGATGGCCGCGCTCGAATTCAAGGCCAACGTGCAGGTGCTCAAGACATCGGCCCAGGTGATGGGCACCCTGCTGGACGAGAAGGCCTGATGCGGATGAGCGAACGAACCGGCGCCATCTGGAAACAGCCCCTGACCGTCCAGATCCTCACGGACCTCAACCGCGACACCGCGGCGTCCCACATCGGCATGGAATTCCTCGAGGTCGGCGACGACTTCATCCGCGCGCGCGTGCCCGTGGACGCCCGCACCCGCCAGCCCTATGGCCTGCTGCACGGCGGCGTGAGCGTGGTGCTGGCCGAGACGCTGGGGTCGTGCGCGGCGGCCTTCACCCTGCCGGCCGGCTACCGCGCCGTGGGGCTGGACATCAACGCCAACCACCTGCGCGGCGCCACCAGCGGCTGGGTCACGGCCGTCGCGAGGCCGGTGCACATCGGCCGCAGCACCCAGGTCTGGCAGATCGACCTGGCCAACGACGCCGGCGAGCCCACCTGCGTCTCGCGCCTGACCATGGCGGTGCTGGCCCCGCGATGAGCGCGATCGGTCCCCGCATTCCCAGCGCCTGGCAGGGATTGACGGTCTACCTGCCCACCCTGCACGGCAAGGGCCCCGCGCTGAGCGCGGTGCTCGCCCCGGCCCTGGGCATCACCCGGGTGGAGGAGGTGGCCGTGGACACCGACCGCCTGGGCACCTTCTGCGGCGCGGTGGACCGGCCCAACGGGCCGCTGTTCGCGCTCGACGCCAAGATCAAGGCCGCCAAGGCGCTGCTGCCCCAGGGCCGGGTGTTCATGGCGTCCGAGGGCAGCTTCCGGCCCCACCCCACGGTGCCGCTGCAGATGATCAACATCGAGTGGCTGCGCTGGGCCGACCTGGACACCGGCTTCGAGTGCACCGTGCAGAGCACCACCACCGTGATGCAGAACCACGAGCGCCGCGTGGAGCGGCTGGACCAGCTCGACGCCGCGCTGGCGCCTTACCGGCTGCCCGAGCACGCGGTGATGGTGGGCCTGCCCGGCGCGGCCGGCGTGATGTTCAAGGGGCTGACCACGCGCGAGCAGATCGCCGAGGCGGTGGCGCGCATCCTGGCCGAGCACCCGGCGGCCGAGCTGCGCTCCGAACTGCGCGCCCACCTCAACCCCACGCGCATGCGCCACATCCAGCGTGCCGCGATGCGGCTGGCCAACCGGCTGCGTACCGCGTGCCCGTCGTGCGCGGCGCCGGGTTTCGGCGAGCCCTTGCCCCGCCCCGGCCTGCCCTGCGCGGCCTGCGGTTTCCCCACTTCGGTGTCCTCGGGCAAGGCCTGGCAGTGCACCAGTTGCAGGCACGTCAGGCACAACAAGGTTCTGGGCAAGGCCGACCCCGCCTTCTGCCCCATGTGCAACCGCTAGGCTCCCGCGCTCCCCGCTGCGCGTGGTCTGCTGCCCCCCAGGGGCTGATCGGCCCTGGGGCGGCCCGGCGGCTGATCGTCCCGGCAACGGGCAAAAAAAAGCCGGCACAAAGGCCGGCGTTCTCTAAATTACCTGCATCTCTGGGGACGCTGGGATATGTTGTTCGAGTCGTGTGTCTCCTCGGTCCCTCGCAGCATCCGGCGCGGCCACACAGGGCGACCATGCACCGTTTGCGAGTGTTGACATTCTAGGGACCGCACCGGCTTGGGGCATTCGGGGTTTCCCTTGTCGAGAATTATTTTTAGCAGTTTTCCCGTATCCAGCGGGCCGCCTTCTCGGCCATCATCAGCGTCGGGCTGTTGGTGTTGCCGCTGGTGATGGTGGGCATGGCACCTGCGTCCACCACGCGCAGACCTGCCACCCGGCCGCCGCGGCCGTCGCGCACGCGCAGGTGGCTGTCGAGCACCGCCATCGGGTCGCCGTCACGGCCCATGGCGGTGGTGCCCACGGGGTGGAAGATGGTGGTGGCGATGTCGCCGGCCAGCCGGGCCAGTTCCTCGTCGCTCTGGAACTGGGTGCCGGGTTTCCATTCCTCGGGCCGGTAGGGCGCGAGCGCGGGCTGGCTGGCGATGCGGCGCGTCAGGCGCAGGCTGTCGGCGGCCACCTGGCGGTCTTCGGGCGTGCTCAGGTAGTTCGGGCCAATGGCCGGCGCGTCCTCGAAGCGCGGGCTGCGGATGTTCACCGTGCCCCGGCTGGTCGGGTTGAGGTTGCAGACGCTGGCGGTGATGGCCGGGAAGCGGTGCAGCGGCTCGCCGAAGGCGTCCAGGCTCAGGGGCTGCACGTGGTATTCCAGGTTGGCGTGCGGGCGCGACGGGTCGCTGCGGGCGAAGGCGCCGAGCTGGCTGGGCGCCATGCTCATGGGGCCGCTGCGCCTGAACAGGTATTCGAGCCCGATGGCGGCCTTGCCCCAGGGCGTGGCGGCCAGGGTGTTGAGCGTCTTCGCGCCCTGGACCTTGAACACCGCGCGGATCTGCAGGTGGTCCTGCAGGTTGGCGCCCACGCCGGGCAGGTCCACCTTCACCTCCACGCCGTGCTGGCGCAGCAGCGCGGCGGGGCCGATGCCCGACAGCTGCAGCAGCTGGGGCGAGTTGACGGCGCCTGCGCTCAGGATCACCTCACCCGTAGCGCGGGCCGTGACCATCTCGTGGCCATCCCACACCAACACGCCGGTGCAGCGCTGGCTGCCGTCGGGCTGGGTTTCGAGGATGAGCTTGGACGCCTGCGCGCTGGTCCACATCTCGAAGTTGGGGCGGCCGTAGCAGGTGGGCCGCA
>CAMLQP010000279.1 GCA_946482115.1 uncultured Comamonadaceae bacterium | reverse complement strand
TCGAAGCGCTCTACGAGGTCAGCGCCTTCCTGGCCAAGGCCAACACCATCGAGGAGCTGTCCAGGGGCTTCTCGCAGCGCGTGCGCTCGGTCATGAAGGCCGACGCCGTGGCGGTGCGCTGGTCCGACGAGGCCAACCAGCGCTACCTGATGCTGGCTTCCGACTGCTTCCCGCAGGAGATGCAGGCCGAGGAACGCAGCCTGATCGCGGGCGCCTGCGCCTGCGGCAGCCTGCAGCCCGACGCGCGCACCCGCGTCATCCCCATCCACAGCCACGAGGCGGCGCCTATGCGCCACTGTGCGAAGGTGGGTTACCAGAACCTGGTGAGCGTGCCGGTGCGCCTGCAGCAGCGGCTGATCGGCGAGATCGACCTGTTCTTCCGCAGCGAGGTGCATCTCAACGCCGATGAGACCGAGCTGCTGGACGCGTTGGCCAGCCACCTCGCCAGCGCGCTCGAAGGCCTGCGTGCCGCGGCGCTGGAGCGCGAGGCCGCGGTGGGCGAGGAGCGCGCGCTGCTGGCGCGCGAGCTGCACGACTCCATCGCCCAGTCGCTGGCCTTCCTCAAGATCCAGGCGCAGCTGCTGCGCAGCGCGGTGCAGAAGCAGCAGTCCGAGAAGGTGCAGTCCACGCTGGACGAACTCGATGCCGGCCTGAAGGAAAGCATCAACGACGTGCGCGAGCTGCTGGTGCACTTCCGCACCCGCACCAACACCGTCGACATCGAGGCCGCGCTGCAGGAGACGCTGCAGAAGTTCCAGCACCAGACCGGCCTGCCGACGCTGCTGCAAGTCGACGGCGAGGGTCTGCCGCTGCCGGCCGACGTACAGGTGCAGGTGCTGCACGTGGTGCAGGAAGCGCTGTCCAATGTGCGCAAGCACGCCGACGCCAGCCATGTGAGTCTGGACGTGCACAAGGGCGAGCAGTGGCGCTTCGTGGTGCGCGACAACGGCAGTGGCTTCGACACCGCGCAGCGGCACGGCGAGACCCATGTCGGCACCAAGATCATGCGCGAGCGGGCCGAACGCATCGGTGCCACGGTGCAGATCGAATCCCGCAGCGGCCGCGGCACCACCGTCACGCTCACGCTGCCCAAGAACCCGGTGACCGCCGTCGGCGCGGGCACGGCGGGTCTGGACCTCTCCGAATCCGTTCTGACCACCCCATGACCTCTTCCATCGAGTTGCTGCTGGTCGACGACCACACCCTGTTCCGCCGTGGCCTCAAGGCGCTGCTGGAGCAGGACGACCGCTTCACCGTCACCGCCGAGGCCGGTGACGTGGGCGAGGCCCTGCGCTGCCTGCAGCGCCGGCCGCCGCAGGTGATCCTGCTGGACAACCACCTGCCCGGCGTGCGCGGGGTGGACGCCATCCCCGCGCTCAAGGAGGCCGCGCCCGAAGCGCGGGTGCTCATGCTCACCGTGAGCGAGAACGAGAACGACCTGGCCGCCGCGCTGCAGGCCGGGGCCGACGGCTACCTGCTCAAGACGGTGGAGTCCGACCAGCTCTGCGAGACCATCATCAAGGTCATGGACGGCGAGTCGGTCATCAGCCCCGAGATGATGACCAAGCTGGTGGCGGTGTTCCGCTCGCGGCCGTCGGTCGCAAACGCCGCCCCACCCGCGGCGGCTCCGGTCAGTGCGCCGGTGCCGCTGGAGGCGCCGCGCGAGGCGGCCTCCGGCGCCGACCTGCTCTCGCCCCGCGAGCGCGAGATCCTGCTGCTGATCGCCCGCGGCGATTCCAACAAGCTGATCGCGCGCGAACTGGACATCGCGGAGACCACGGTGAAGATCCACGTGCAGCACATCCTGCGCAAGCTGGGCCTCTCCTCGCGCGTGCAGGCCGCGGTGTTCGCGACCAGCCAGGGTCTGGCCTGAGCGTCGGGCCCTAACGGGGCAGGCGCCAACCCACGGCCGCCACCATGGCCCAGAAGCCCAGGCGCAGCGCCAGCGCACCCACCGTGCGCATCTCGAAGGCGCCGCCTGCCAGCGCATGCGCGCCGAAGGCGATGACCACCAGCACCGTGCCCAGCGCCAGGGCGGTGGCCAGCACAAGCCCCCAGTGCCGGCCTGTCCACAGGCCCAGCCCGGCCGCCACATAGGCGAAACCGGCCAGGAAGTTGAACCACAGCACGAAGCCCACCGTGTGACCCAGGGCCGTGCGGGCTTCTGCCGGTCCGAACAGGCCCTGCCAGCCGCTGAGCACGGTGAGCACGCCGAACACCACCGCCACGGCGGCAAAGACCTTCAGGATACGGTTGGGGCGCATGCGGGACTCTCCTTGGCGCGGGCACTCGCAGCGCCCTGCGAGCAGGGTATGCCCCAGCCGGGACCGTGGGGGATTTGATCTGGCGCAAACCCGCCTGAGAAACCCGAAGGAGTAGTTCTTCCGGAGGATGCCGGCGTGTCGGTGCCTCGTCCTTCTGCCGTGGCCGCGTGTGCCTCCGGCGGATGTTCAGCCCTGCCTGGAAAAGGGACATTCATGCCATGTCTTTCGGAGAGAAAACATGGCTTCAGAACTGAGAAATGAAAGAAAGGCCTGGTCGGTCCTGATCGTCAGCACGCTGGCGTTCACGGTCTGCTTCATGGTCTGGATGATGTTCGGCGTGATCGGCATCCCGATCAAGAAGATGCTGAACCTGAACGCGACCGAGTTCGGTCTGCTCACCGCGATGCCGGTGCTCACCGGCTCGCTGATCCGGGTGCCCCTGGGCATCTGGACCGACCGCTACGGCGGCCGCATCGTCATGGCCACCCTGATGGCGATCACCGTGCCGGCCATCTACCTGATGAGCTACGCCACCGAGTACTGGCACTTCCTGGTCATCGGCCTGTTCGTGGGTCTGGCCGGCGGCTCCTTCTCGGTCGGCACGCCCTACGTGGCGCGCTGGTTCCCCAAGAGCCGCCAGGGCATGGCCATGGGCGTGTACGGTGCCGGCAACTCCGGCTCGGCGGTCAACAAGTTCGTGGCGCCGGTGCTGCTGGTGGCCTTCGGCTGGACCATGGTGCCGCAGGTGTACGCGGCCATCATGCTCGGCACCCTGGTGCTGTTCTGGCTGTTCAGCCACAGCGACCCCGCCCACTTGGTGCCCAGCAACGTCAAGTTCAGCGACCAGCTCCAGGCGCTGAAGGACCCCAAGGTGCTCAAGTACTGCCAGTACTACAGCATCGTGTTCGGCGGCTACGTGGCGCTGGCGCTCTGGATGGTGCAGTACTACGTCGGCGAATACGGCCTGGACATCCGCGTGGCCGCGCTGCTGGCCGCCTGCTTCTCGCTGCCCGGCGGCGTGCTGCGCGCCATCGGCGGCGTGCTCTCCGACAAGTACGGCGCGCACAAGGTCACCTGGTGGGTGCTGTGGGTGAGCTGGATCTGCCTGTTCCTGCTGAGCTACCCGCAGACCGACTTCACGGTGCAGACCGTCAACGGCCCGACCACCTTCCACATCGGCCTGAACGTCTACACCTTCACCACGCTGATGGCCATCCTGGGCGTGGCCTGGGCCTTCGGCAAGGCCAGCGTCTTCAAGTACATCAGCGACGACTACCCCAAGAACATCGGCGCCATCAGCGGCATCGTCGGCCTGGCCGGCGGCCTGGGCGGCTTCGTGCTGCCCATCCTGTTCGGCGCCCTGCTGGACTACACCGGCATCCGCTCCAGCGCCTTCATGCTGATGTACGGCGTGGTCTGGGTCTCGCTGATCTGGATGTACTGGACCGAGGTCCGCCAGACCGAGGTCATGGGCGCCAACGCCAAGTCCTTCTCCCTGCAGAACTGATCACCCCGGTTTCACACCCCATGAACACCCACACCAAAACCATCGCCTCACCCGGCGCGTCCACGGGCGCGGACGTCCAGGACTGGCGTCCCGAAGACGAGCGCTTCTGGAACACCACCGGCAGCAAGATCGCCTACCGCAACCTCTGGATCTCGATTCCCGCGCTG